>NZ_BCPO01000170.1:0-49157 GCF_016586105.1 Burkholderia sp. E168m15 | reverse complement strand
TTGGTGCGTCAGACTTGTCCATATAGGCGACGTAATTGTCCTTCATGGTCTTCACGAACGATTCCGCCATGCCATTGCTCTGCGGTGAACGGACCGGTGTGGTCAGCGGCTCAAGACCCAGTTCGCGAGCGAAGCTGCGCGTGCGGTGGTCGATGTAGGCCGAGCCGTTGTCCGTCAGCCATTCAATGGGCTGCGCGGCCTGCGTGGTGCCGAAGCGCTGTTCGACGGCGGCCAGCATCACGTCGCGCACCACATCACCGCTATGCCCGCCGGTCGTTGCTGCCCAGCTAATCGCCTCGCGGTCGCAGCAGTCCAGCGCAAACGTCACGCGCAGCGGCGTACCATCGTCGCACCGAAACTCGAAGCCATCGGAGCACCAGCGGGTGTTGCTGCGGTCCACCGCAACGCGACCGTCATGTCGCCGCTTATCTCGCCGCACGCCAGGGCGGCGCAGCAGCAACTGATGCTCCCGCATGACCCGATACACGCGCTTGACGTTGATGCACGGCGCACCGCTCTGCTCCCGACTGCGGCGCAGCAGCGCCCAGACACGGCGGTAGCCGTAGGTGGGAAGGTGCGCCACATGGGCCTGAATCTCCTCGACCAGCCCGGCATCGTTGGTCACGCGGGCACGGCGACCATCGCGCCAGTCGGACGAGCGAGCTCGCTTCACCGCCACGGCAGAGCGCGCCACGCCGAGAACTTCGCAGACCGTCTTCATCGGTCGCCCCCCGGCAGCAAGGGCGAGCGCGCAATCAGGTTTTTTGAACGGCCCCATTCCACGGCTTCTTTCAGGATTTCGACCTCCAGCGTCTTCTTCCCAAGTAGCCGTTGCAGTTCCTTGATTTCCTTGATGGCGGCGGCCAGCTCAGATGCCGGCACAACGGTTTCGCCTGCCTTCACCGCCGCCAGACTGCCTTCCTGGTATTGCTTGCGCCAGCCGAACACTTGGTTGGCGTTGACGCCGTGCCGACGTGCAACGGCCGACACCGACGCTCCCGGCTCCAATGTTTCCTGCACGATGGCGATTTTTTCTTGCGCCGTGCGCCGACGACGGCGCTCCGGCTCGGTCAGAATTTCGATGCTTTCCACGTAATGACTAGGCTTACTGATAGGCACAAGACTATCCCTTATTTTAAGAGAGTCCTCGTGTCCTCAGATACGTGGGGTCGCTCCACCCTGATAGTGCCGGGACCGGGCACAGGCCCGCGCATTGTTGGTGTTTGTGGACAATGCGACGAGCCGGTTCGGATGCGGTACTTCACGCAAACTGAATCGACCTTCAGCTGTTTCGGAGCGACGTGAGCAGGCATCGAGCGGCGCGGCAAACCGGGGTCGGCCACTGACACGGTTCAACGGACAGGCAAACGTTTGAGTCGAACTGATCTCAATCGGCGATACAGAGCCAACCCGACGGGAAAACCCGTCTACAAGACGGGTTTGGGTCAGTGCTTACCGGCTGCTTGAATACCCTCGTGTTCCCGCCATCGTTTGCGCGGGTCCGACAGCGAGGGGGCAGATCATGCGCGTGAACGACAATATGGACCAGATACCGGTGCGCGGCCGAGCCGAGAGTGCGACTGTCATTCGGACGGCCGGTACGCCCGTATTGATGATATGTCGACGCGATAATATCAGCGCGCGCCGCACGAGCGGAGATGGGCGATGACCACGCAAGACTTCGTGGCGATGGCTCAGCAGTGTGCGCCTGCCGTCGCCCCGCAGACGTTGGCTGCCATTGTACGAATCGAATCGGGATTCAATCCCTACGCTATCGGTGTTGTCCATGGCCGTTTGGTGAGACAGCCTCGGCGCGAGGACGAAGCGATCGCCACGGTCAAGGCATTGCAAGCGGCGGGGTGGAACTACAGCGCCGGCCTCGCGCAAATCAATCGCGACAACTGGTCTCGTTACGGATTGACCGCGAGGACCGTCTGCGACGTCTGTCGGAACCTGAGCGTTGGTGCGGCTATTCTTCGGGCATGTTTTCGGCGGGCTCGCCCTATTCATGCCCATCCACAAGAGGCGTTGCGCGCTGCGCTGTCGTGCTATGCGAGCGGGAATTTCGTAACCGGTTTTCGCGTCGGATATGTGCGACGGATTACGGAAGCAGCGGCGTCGGGCGACACTTTCGTTCCTGCGCTGACGTCATCTGCAACGCCGATTCCGGTGATACGCGACCGTGTGACTGGGTCTAGGGCTGAGAGCCGCGGGCGCTCGACTCCTGTGTCTCCTCCATCCTCGAACCCGAACGACGATACAGCGCGAAGCCAAAATAACGGTGGAGTCGAAGGCAGTGCCGTTATTTTCTGAGCAAGGAAGGTGGAATTCGGCTGGATGGAGTGCATTATGAAATCTGTATTCCTAATTAGCATAAGCGACGTGAGACTGAGAAAAACGTGTGTTGCGTGGATCTCGTCGAATTGGCGCCGCATTGCAGTGCTCGGCGTGCTCGTCATGGCAACCCCTCCGGCATCTGCACAACTCAGTCAGGTCAATACCTTGCTGATCACTATTCAGAACACGTTGCTCGGTGTGGGCGGGGTGGTGTGTTCGATTTCCATCATCTGGGCCGGCTTCAAAATGATGTTTCAGCACGCCCGGTTTGGCGATATCGCGCATGTTTTCGTCGGTGGCCTTTTCGTTGGCTGCGCAACGGTCATTGCTGGCATGTTGATTCCGACGGCCTAACGTGAACACGGAGCTGATTGTGAACACACTCTCCGACCCCGTATTCAAAGGCTGCACGCGGCCAGCGATGCTATGGGGCGTTCCACTTGTACCGCTGTTGATGGTCGCTGGCGGCATGCTGATCCCGGCAATCTGGGTATTGATGGCGAGTGCGCCTTTGGGTGTCGCAATCGTACTGTTGATCGTTCCCGTGTTCGCGACGATGCGCATGATTACGCGTCAGGACGACCAACGTCTCGCTCAGCGCATGCTACGCGTGAAAATGAGACTGTGCCAGCGCAACCGGCGCTTCTGGGGCGCGCATGCCTATGCGCCGATCCGATTGAAGGCGCGAGGGTGACATGAGCACACCGTCGGCACACGCAACCCTCGTACCGCGCGAAGTGGTGCTCGCAGATTTCATCCCATTTTCGTCGCATGTCACGGACCGCGTGATTCGCACACGCGAGGGTGACTATATACAAATCTGGAAAATTCCCGGGATTGCATTCGAGACGGCCGATCCTGCCGATATTCTCGCGCGCCATGTCACCTTCAATCAGCTGGTGCGCAATCTGCCGGGTGGCCACGTCGCGCTATGGACGCATCGGCTGCGGCGGCGTACCGCGGACAGGTTCGAGACGACCTATCTCAACCGATTCTGTCAGGACTTAGCTGAGCGCTACTACGCGAGCTTTGCCGGTTACACGATGATGACCAACGAGCTCTACGTGAGCGCCGTATATCGTCCTCACCGGACGCGATTGGGGCGGCTGTTCAGCCGTGCAGCACGCCGTACAGTTGACGACATTCAGCGCGATCAGCAAGACGCATTGCGTGCGCTGGCCGATATCGCCGCGCAGATCGAGACTGGTCTCAAACCGTGGTCGCCATGCGCGCTCGGTGTGTATGAACGCCGCGATCCATTGACCAAGCGACTCTGTCGCTATTCCGCCGCGCTCGAGATGCTTGGTTACCTAGTCAACGGAACGTGGGAGGCGGTACCGGTTGGATACGGTCGAATTTGCGACACGTTACCAACCTCGCGCCTGTTCTTCCACCGTGAGAAGCTCGAGATCCGCACACCTACGCGCACCCGCTATGCGGCGTTGCTCGACCTGAAGGACTATCCGGAGCAAACCGAGCCAGGCATGCTCAATGGATTGCTCTACGGCGACTTCGAGTACATCGAAACGCAAAGCTTTACCGTGCTTGACCGTCCCAGTGCCAAGGAGGCGCTCGAGCGCCAGCGCAACCAACTGATTGCGGGAGATGACGTTGCTGTCTCGCAAATCGAGGCAATGGATCAGGCCGCGAACGATCTCGTCAATGGCGATTTTGTTTTGGGCGAGTACCACTACACGTTGGCTGTGCTGGGAGATACCTTGGATGAGGTAGTGCGGCATGTCGCCCAAGCACGAACGAAGCTTGCAGACGCCGGCTTCCAGAGTGCGCTCATTGATCTGGTCGCCGATGCTGCGTGGTTCGCGCAGTGCCCCGGCAACTGGCGATACCGACCGCGAGAGGCGAAGCTCACATCACGCAACTTTTGCGCGATGGCCAGTTTGCATAATTTCGCGACTGGAAAGCGAGAGGGTAATCCGTGGGGCGAAGCTATCACGATTGTCAAAACGCCCAGCGGGCAACCGCTCTATCTGAATTTTCACGCGACGCCCGAGAAAGTCGACTCAAACGACGAGAAGGCGCTTGCCAACACGCAGATCATCGGCCGAGCCGGTGCAGGCAAGACTGTGCTTGAACTGTTTCTGCTCGCGATGGCAATGAAGTACGGTGTGATGGGCGTGCTCTTCGACAAGGACCGAGGAGCGGAAATCGGGATTCGCGCCATGGGTGGTCAATACACGGTATTTCACCGTGGTGAGCCCACCGGCATGAACCCGTTCCAGTTGGAGGCGGACGAGGCGACACACAGTTTTTGGATGCGTCTCGTGTGCAAGCTGGTCGACAACGGAGTACCGCTGTCCGCGAAGGATGAGCTCGATATCTCTCGCGCGATCCGGGAGGTTGCACGCATGGATCGATCGCTGCGTCGGTTGTCCATGGTCAGGCAACTGTTGCCAAACGTTGGAGATAACAGTCTTCATGCGCGGCTTGCCAAATGGTGCGCCGGCGGGCGCCTCGGGTGGGTGCTCGATAACCCGGTTGACCGGATTGATCTAGATGCGCACCGATTGTTCGGTTTTGACGACACAGAACTGCTCGACGATCCGGAGGTATGTGCGCCACTGACGATGGTGCTGCTGCATCTGACCGAACGCCTGATCGATGGGCGGCGTTTCATCTATGTGATGACCGAGTTCTGGAAGCGCCTGCGCGACCCGGTGTTCAGCGAGTTTGCCAACGACAAGCAAAAGACCATTCGCAAGCAAAACGGCCTAGGTATTTTCGATACCCAGTCCCCTGCGGATGTGCTTAGCAGTCCAATCTCTCGTGCGCTTGTAGAGCAGACGGCTACATTTTTCTTCCTCCCCAACCCGAGCGCAGACCACGATGATTATGTCCACGGTTTCAAGCTGACCGAAGCAGAATTCAACATTGTGAGACGCATGGGTGAGCACAGCCGGCTGTTCTTGGTCAAGCAGGGTCATCGTTCGGCAATCGGGCGACTCGATCTCTCGGGAATGGGCGACGTGCTCGATGTCCTGTCGGGCACGTCAGACAATGTTGCGTTGCTCAATACGATCCGGGCCAAGGTCGGGGACGACCCCGATGTGTGGTTGCCGCGCTTTCATGATGCCCTGACTGCTCGCCGGCGCCAGACGAGTGCGTTTCAAACCGCATTGTCGAGCACCGCTACACACGCGCAAGGTGGTGTTCTATGAATGGCCTCTTCAGCGCGGTGGGCGGTACGCTCGAAAATGGTATGCACACGTACGTAAGCGATGCATCGTCTGCGTTGTCGTCCGCGTTAGTACCCGCGGCTACCACGGGAGTGGTGATCTGGGTTCTCGCGTATGGCATGGCAGTGATTCGCGGAGAGGCACACGAGCCGGTGCCGGCATTTGCGTGGCGAGGTATGAAAGTCGTCATCACGCTCGCGTTTGCGCTAAGTGCGGGGCTGTACCAGTCCCAGGTCGTCAGTGCCGTGAGCGAGACGACAACCGGCGTCGCCCAGGCAATTCAGACAGCAGCCGTTCGTACCGGCGCAGGAAATGTTGGATGCGGGTCAGTTGAACAAGCGAGCGAGGCAAGCGAGCATGCTGTGGGCATTTACCGGACGCTCGATTGCTATGATCGGCAGCTTAACCTCGTGGTCGACGCCTATTTCGACAAAGCGACCCATGAAGGTCTGAGCATGAGCGGCATCGTCGCAGGTATCGGCGACCTCGCTTGTGGTCTGGTTGCCGCCTTCGGGGGCGCAATCTTTCTGATGGTGCTCGGCGTCGAAGTGATGATGGCACGCATGCTGCTCGACCTCGTACTTGCGCTGGGTCCCATATTCATTGTGTGTGGAGCATTTAGTCCTACTGTTAGATTTTTCGAAGCATGGACTGCCAAGCTCGTGAACTATGCGCTGTTGCAAGTGTTGGTTGCGGCTTTTCTTGGTCTCGCGCTCGCGGCGTTCTCGGCCAACCTCGCACCGTTTCAAGTAACGACTGCTGATCCGGACGCTTCTGCCGATGCGTTGGCCGCTGCCGCCCGTCAAGCACTTCAAGCAAGCGCCCCGTGGGCGGCGGCTTTCGGCATGTTTGTTACATCTATGCTACTGGCGACGATTGGGTGGCAATTGCCGGCCGTGGCTTCGGGGCTTGCGGGCGGTGCGACTGTCTCAGGCTTTGGAGCGTTTGTCGCCGGCTACGCATCCAGACAGGCGGCCGGTGCGATGGCCTTCGCACTGCGCAGTGCAAACCGAAACGCGTCTTCCGGCGGTCGAATATCTAGGCCTGGCGCATTGGTGAGCACCGCCTCGCCGCATCCTCCAGCCTATCAACGGGCTGCACGCGAGCAGCTTGACCGTGCGCACGACTGAACAGGAAGCGAAGCCATGAAGCGATACCTATTCACGCATGTACTGATGTGCGCCATTGTCGCGGGCTCGGCGTCGTTTATTGAGCCGGCGAAAGCGGAAATCTATTCGGTCTATGACGAAAAGAACGTCGCCCAGGCGATCGCGATGGTCGGGCAGCTCAAACAACAAGTGCAGCAGGAGATGGCGTTGTACCGCTCAATGAGCGGCGCGCGCGGCTTTGGTGCGTTGCTGGATAGACCGGGGGTGGTTAATGCGTTGCCGGGCAATTGGCAACGCGTGTATGCAGCGATTCGCGAGGGAGGGTATGCCGGGTTGACTGGTCCGGCCCAGGCGCTGCGTGCGCAAAGCAAGCTCTACGACTGTGAAGATCAGCATGGCATCGATCAGCGAATTTGTCAGCGTGCATTAAACAAGCCATTTCAGGATAAGGCACTTGGCCTGCAGGCATATCAGACCGAGCTTGCCGAACTCGACCGGATTGAACGTCTGATGCGGCATATCGATACGACACGGGATCCGAAGGGTATCGCGGAGCTGCAAGCACGAATCCAGTCGGAGAGTGTGGCAGTCGGCAACGAAATGACGAAGTTGCAGATGTTCAAGATGCTCGCGGAAACCGAGGATCGCTTGATTGCCGAGCAGCAGACTGAACTGCTTCTTAAGCGAGCGGGCAACACGCGGCGACTTCAGGATCAGATGGTGCCGATCACGTTTGGTCGATAAGGAGAACTGCAATGACGCGACGCCGGATGATATGCGTGCTTATCGGGCTGAGCATGTCGATGTCCGGATGCAACGGTGTGCCGTCCAGGCTCGTGCTACCCGATGGAGCTCACCGCGTACCGGTCAATCAGCAACTGCCGGTGCCTCCGGGGGCGAACCTGCGGCTGGATGGAGCTTGTCCGTGAACGATCAAAGCGATTATCGGCGTGCGCTTGATTTTGAGGCGTCGCTCACCGCATTGCAGGCATGCTCCGAACGTCGCGCATGGCAAGTGGCGTTTGCCGCCGTTATTGTTGCGATCGGTTCGGTAGCGGCGCTTGCCGTGATGATGCCGTTTTATCGCGTGGTGCCGTTGCCTATCGAGGTGAACAAGCTCACCGGCGAGGCGCAATTCATCGAGGTGCTCGACGCAAAACACGTGCCGCTGCGTGAGATCGAAGATAAGCACTGGGTCGAAGTCTATGTACGCACTCGCGAGCGCTACGACTGGGGACTGTTGCAAATGGATTATGACCGTGTCCTGGATATGAGCGACGAATCGGTCGCGCGCGCATATCGTCAAATCTATAGCGGTCCGAACGCGTTGGATCAGCAACTGGGCGCGTCAGTTCAATACCGCACCCGAATAGTGTCGACGACGCTCGTGCCCGACGAGCCGGGACATGCTGTCGTGCATCTCGAGCGAACGGTGCGCAAGAACGGCATCGATACCGGTGAGCCAGCAAAGCGCTTTGTGATTACGCTCGCCTTTACCTACCGCCCCACGGTGCTGGTGCGGGAACGTTCGGCCATCGAAAATCCATTCGGCTTCAAGGTGACGGCGTACAGCCGAGATGCGGAGGATACGCCACCTGCTCCACAGCCCGGTGCAGGAGCTGGCCGATGAAGACGCTCGCGACCATGGCGATCCTGTTGGCGTGCTTTGCGGCGCAAGCAGTCGACGCACACGTCATGCCGGACTGGACGCACGATGCCAGGGTGCGCAAAGTGCGTTATGTGCCGGACGAAGTCGTGCGCATTATCGCGCAGCGCGGCTTTGCCACCCACGTCGAGCTGGATCCGACCGAGCACATTCTTGTGGTTGCGCCAGGGGACCGCGACGGTTGGTATGTGGTAGCCAATCGGGGAGACCATGACGTTTATCTGAAGCCGAAACTCGCCGCTCATGACACGAATCTGATTGTCCGGACCGATCGGCGCAGCTACAGCTTTGATCTTCTCGTTCTGCCCCTGAAAGCACGCTTTGGCAACGCGCACGAGATGTACCGGGTAAGTTTCGTGTATCCGGACACCGCTGCGTCGGATGCGTCTATTGCCGCGCGCTTGGCGTGTTTGCAGAAACGGCTGTCTCAGCCGTCCGTCGTGCGTAACGCCGCGTACTCGATGCAGGTCATGCCACATGCAGAGGATATCGCACCGTCCGCAGTATGGGACGACGGTCGCTTTACGTACATTCGAATCCCCAACAATCGTCGTATACCCGCGATCTTCCGAATCGAGGACGATGACACCGAACGCGTGGTGGACAAGCACATAGACCGTGATGTGGTGGTCGTCCATGAGCTTGCTCGCCGACTCGTGTTGCGTCTGGGCGATGAGGCGGTTGGTTTGTGGAACGACGCATTCGACATTGATGGCGTCGCGCCGCGGCACGGTGTGACGGTCGACGGCGTGCGCCGCACGCTGCGGAGTCGCGAACATGACTGAGGACACTTCGCCCAACGGCGCAGCGACGGACGACAGGATCCGTCGCAACAGCTCGGCAGATATGGATACAGATACGGGATCCGAATCGTCTGTCATGCTCGATCGCGGCATGCCCAGCCTGGATGGGTTCGGGCGACGATCGTTCATCAACTGGCTAGTACCGCTCGCGATCATTGTCCTTGCGCTAATAGGCGCGGTCTGGACAGTTCATGGTGTGCTCGCTCACCGAGACGAGGCTGCGCGTGCGCGCCGCAGTGCGCTCCATGCGCGAGGCGCACACGAAAAGGTGTTCGACGAGGTGCCGGCACTTGCCGAGCCTGCATCGGCTGCTGCTATGCCTATACCGGCGCCAGCACCGGCCGCGGTACAGCCTGCGCCGTCCAGTGATCGTGCTGCTCCGTTACGCAGCTACTACGACGCGCCGTTGCTTGCCGTGGGGGCCAGCAATGGGCAAATGGCAGACGCGAGCGAGAGTGAGTCAGCTTCCCCCAGTATTTTTCCCGTACATGCGGACCAGCAGCCGTCGAATGCGACTGCCGATATGGCCGAGGAGCGGGCGAAACCCTTCTCACAGCCACTGTCTCAGGTGCTCACGCCGACGCGCATGCCAAAGGTGATGGCAGCGTTTATTGGCAACCGCAGTTTGCTACTCGCTCAGGGCACGAAGATCGATTGCGCGGGCGACACCGCGTTCGATTCCACCCAGGCGGGTATATCGACTTGCACGGTCGCACGTAATGTCTATTCCGACGACGGGCGCGTGGTGCTGATCGAGCGCGGCTCGCAAATTAATTGCGAATATCGCGCGAATCTTGCGCCTGGGCAACGACGTGTATTTATTCTGTCAGCACGAATTGCTACGCCGCACGGGGTAGCCGTACAGATCGATTCACCGGTAGCCGACGCGCTGGGCCGCATGGGTATGGATGGATCGATCGAGAATCACTGGGGCGCGCGCGTGGGCGCGGCGATGATGCTCGGACTGAGCCACGATGCGATCGGTTATCTGGCCACGCGCGGGGGCAATGGCAACGGCACGATTGTCTACCAGAACACACAGGCGCAAGGCAGCGACATGGCCACACGCGTACTCGATCAGACCATCAATATTGCCCCGACGCTCAAGCAACATCAGGGTACCGAGTTTACGATTGTCCTTGCTCGCGATCTGGACTTCAGCTCGGTTTATGCACTGGAGCCGGAGGGGGTGCGATGAAGGCATGCAAGGCAACACTTCAGCCACAAACCGATCGCGTAGCCGAGACAATATCGGTATTGCCCGATGATGCGTCGGTGACGGAGCTGATGCGTTCGTTCGCACCGTTGCTCGCCGACGAAGCGGTAACGGAGCTCGTAATCAACCGACCGCAGCGTATTCTGACAGAGACCCATCGGGGGTGGCAGGCACACGATTTACCGGAGCTTGATTTCGAACGACTCATGGCGTTCGCCGTGGCGATTGCCACATTGACGAATCAGGGCGTCTCGACCGAGCATCCGCTGCTTTCCGCGCTATTACCGGATAACGCGCGCCTCCAACTCGTGGTGCCGCCCGTGGTTCCGCCGCGGACGGTATCGATCACGATCAGGCGCCCGAGCGCGGATGAAAAGACGCTTGAGTGCCATCGTGCCGATGGCATGTTTGAGGACACGGTTTGGCGACACGTTGACGGTCTCGGCAAGACAGGCCTAGCGTTGCGCGGAGCCGATCGGATGCTCGTCGAGCGGCTCGAAGCGCGTGATTTTTCCGCCTTCTTTGAAAGCGCCGTGCGAGCACGCCGCAATATTGTCATTGTCGGCAGCACGGGCTCCGGCAAGACGAGCTTTATGCGCAGCTTGTGCCGATACCTGAGCGCAACCGAGCGCATCGTGACGATCGAAGACGTACGCGAGCTGTTCATTCGGCATCTCGAAAACTGCGTCCATCTCCTCTATAGCAAAGGCGCTCAGGGGCGCGCACACATAACGCCTGCAGATTTGATTGCCTGCGCCATGCGCATGCGTCCCGACCGGGTGTTGCTTGCCGAGCTCCGCGGGGCGGAAGCGTACGACTTCCTGAAGCTTTTGACCACCGGGCACGCCGGCTCGATGACGAGTTTTCATGCGTCCAGTGCGGGCATTGCCATCGAGCGTTTTGCGCTCATGGCGAAGGAGCATCCCGAGGCAGCCGCCTGGGACATTGCTTCGCTCAAGCGTGTGCTGCGCTTGACCATCGACGTGATCGCTCACATGGAGGCGCAGCCCGTATTGGACTCACACGGTGTGCAGGTCGGCAAACGCTGGGCGATGACCGAAGTCTGGTTCGACCCGCGCGAGAAGGCTGCCATCGAGTTTGACCCAACCGAGAGGTGCTGCGATGCATGACATGTCCGGGACGCTTGCTCCAGTGTGGCGTGTGACGATTCTTACGCTTGCCATCACGATCGGGATATACGTCGGATTGGCCGCAGCCGAATGGTTAGCCTCGTGCATGCTATATGCAAGCATGCACCGCAATCCCATTCGCGCAAGCTGGTCAACGTGGCTTGATGCATTAGTGGCATGGTACGACGGCCGTTTTCCGAATATGGGGAGACGTGTGGCCGGTGCGGGCCTCATGGGGTTGCTTGTCGCCTTCGGCGGCCCTGCGCTTGCCGTGTATACGTGGCTGGAACAAGCAGGCCGCAGACCCTTGTATGGCGACGCGCGCTTTGCGAACGATGCGGAGATTCGTCGGGCGGGGCTGTTATGAGACAGATTGCACCCGCGAAGTCTCAACCGACGCTTGTGGTGGGCCGTTGGCGTGGCCGCTATCTGCGCTTTGCCGGTCAGCAATTCGTGCTACTTGCCGCGCCCGCTCGTTCAGGAAAGGGCGTGGGGATTGTGATCCCGAATCTGCTGAGCTATTCCGACTCCGTGGTCGTGCTTGATATCAAACAGGAAAATTTTCGTCTCACGGCAGGCTTTCGGCGCGCGCACGGACAAGCCGTGTACCTGTTCAATCCGTTTGCAGAAGATGGCTGCACGCACCGCTACAACCCGTTGTCGGTCATTGCAGACGACATGTTTCGCGTCGGCGACATTCTGGCGATCGGTTATGTGTTGTATCCGGCCGGCGGGCATGACGAATTCTGGAAAGACCAGGCACGCAACCTTCTGTTGGGACTGGTCCTGCTGCTGTGCGATTTGCGTGAGGCGCGTCGTGCTGGCGCGAGCGGGGTGCCCGACTACCCGATCACAATGGGCGAGGTATTGCGGCAATCGTCGGGAAATGGTCAGCCGGTCAAAACCTACTTGAACCGGATGCTTATACAGCATCGACAGTACTTGAGCCGCGCCTGTATTGATGCACTGAATCGATTCCTCGCGAATGACGACAAGGTCCTGGCGAGCATTCTGGCCACTTTTAATGCGCCACTGACGATCTGGGCCAACCCGATTGTTGACGCGGCGACGAGCGCGAACGACTTTGATCTGCGAGACGTCAGACGCCGCAAGATGTCCGTATATCTTGGCGTGACGCCCGATCACTTAAGTGAGGCGGCGATACTGATGAATCTGATGTTCTCGCAGCTCGTGAATCTGAACACGAAGGAGTTGGCAGAGGACAATCCGGCATTGAAGTATCAATGCCTGCTGCTGCTCGACGAGATGACGGCAATCGGAAAAATCCAGATTATCGCGCGTGCGGTGGCCTATATGGCGGGCTACAACCTGCGCCTACTCTCGATCGTGCAGTCCGACTCGCAGCTCGAGTCTGTGTATGGCCGAGCTGACGCGAGGACCATTGTCACGAATCATGCGATGCAGATTCTTTTCGCCCCGCGCGAACAGAAGGACGCCAATGCCTACTCCGAGATGCTCGGCACGCGCACGGAGCGATCGCGCACCACGAGCCGATCGAATGGCATGTTCGGTGCGCGCGGCGGTGCGAGCGAGAGCTTTTCCGATCAACGTCGTGCGCTGATGTTGCCGCAGGAGATCAAGGAGCTCGCGCGCGACAAGGAAATCATTCTTCTCGAAAATACCAAGCCGATTTTGGCAGACCGGATCTGCTATTGGCGCGATCGTGCATTTACTTCACGGGTAATGGACGCGCCAGCGGTGCCTGCACTCGATCTCGTGAGATTTGGTGCACAAATCGAGCAGCGGCTGCGCGAACTGAGCGATGACGACGTCGATGAACAGACGGGCGAGCTGACGCATGTGCGAGCGGACTATCTGGAACTTGTACACGCCTGGGATCCGCGCGAGCTGCCGCAGGCGCTGGACAATGTCAGTTGCGAGGAGGCAGCCGCGTATGTGGATCGGCATTTCACGCTGCTGGGCGTGCCGGCCGAGGACGTAGCGCGCGCCGGACGTCGGTTGGCGCGCGGCGAAGATGGCATGACTGATACTGAGACGGGCGCGCGCAAGCGCGACCCGAGCCCCGTCGCCCGGGCAAGTGGTGGTGTTCAATGAGCGTTGCATATATCAGTGAGGCGGATCGAGTGCGCACTGCTTTGGCGACGATTCCGGCTGACGACTATACGACATGGGTCGACATGGCGTTCGCCGTGAAGCATGGGCTTGGCGAGGCAGGTTTTGAGCTGTGGGATGCATGGAGCCAGACCGCGCCGAATTACGATGCACGATCGGCGCGTGCGACATGGCGCTCGGCGAGCGAAAGTGGGGCGATTACGCTTGCGTCGCTGTTTTGGCTGGCCCGCGAGCATGGGTTCGATCTGGCCGGCTCGCGCGCGTTTGGCGATCGCGCGGCGCGGTCCGCGTCGGCGCATGCCCCCATTGTGGGCGCCGACGCCTCACTCGAGCGCAAGCGCCGGGCGCGCCGCGCCGCGGTCGCTCGGGATGCGCTGAGTATCTGGCGTTGGGCACGGCCGGTGGCACCTGACCATCCTTATCTGGTGCGCAAGCAGATTGCGCCGTTGCCTACCCTGCGCGAGCTTGAAGCAGAAGAGTTGCATGTGCTGCTCGGATACGCCCCGAAATCCAATGACGCCGCTCTCGTGGGACGTGTGTTGATCGTGCCTGTTCGTATCGGTCATCAGATTTCGACACTCGAGCTGATCGATTGCGAAGGGCGTAAATCATCGCTGGCAGGCGGTGCGAAGGCGGGAGGCTGGTGGTCGGTTACGCCCGAACAGTGTCGACGCGACGCGTGCTTGCCGGTGCTGATTGCAGAGGGCGTGGCGACTGCCGTGTCGGCATGGCAGGCGACAGGGTGGTACACGCTTGCGGCTTTGTCGAGCGGAAATTTATCCAAAGTGGCTACGGTATGGCGCGCGCAGCACCCGAAGGATGTGCTTGTGATTCTGGCCGATTTCGGTGCTGGATTTACGCATGCGGAGCATGCGGCGCGCGGTGCCCATGCACGACTGGTCGCTCCTAGGTTCGCATCAGGGGCGCATATTGCGGATCAATTGCCGACCGACTTTAACGATATGGCGGTGCTCGACGGAACGGAGGCGGTCGGCGAGCTGTTGCGGCGTGCGGTACTGGAGACGCCGACGCCTGCATCGGCTGACTCGAAGGCGAGCCGGACGCAAACCGAGGGTATGTCGTTTTACTTGACGGGAGACGCAGACATGGGATCGAGGAAGACGGACAACGGCACGGGGGCGGACGACGTGCGCCGGCACGCCGAGGCCGACCGCTCGGGCGGTGATTGCGCGTCGACGCAGCCATCTGGTACTCCGGAGGAAGGGAAACTGGCTTTCACCCACGAACCGGCGGCGAGCCCAGTCACCGAAACCACGGACGACGGGCAGCATTCGAACCAGGGGCCACGTCATGCGATGGGCGAACTCATATACGGGCTCGACGCCGTGCCCACGGAGGTCAAGATGGCGGCCGAGCGGCGGTTTGGGTCTGTACTGAGGATGTCCACACCACGAGAGAATGGAGGTCCCTATCGCGGGGAGGTGCTCAATACCGAGCATTTCCTTGTTCAAGAGGTGGCACCACGCAGCGTGGTGTTTCATGCGAAGGGAAAGATGACATTCGCGTCGGACCGGTTACGGTGGATGGACGAGCACCATCGCCTAAACGGCGCAGACGTACAGATCGTCTACGAAGGTGAGCGCGCGAAGCTCTACCCGTGGGACCGGGCCCGCGATCAGCTTGAGCGGGCGGTTGCCTCGCTGAAAAAATCTGCGCGGGAAATGGGGCTCGACGACATGGACGTGAAGCTCGATGCGCTGCGTGCAGCGTCATGGGCGCGCGTGAAAGCCGCACGTGCGGCCGCGCTCGCGCAAGCCAGGTCACGCGTGGACGGGCGTGGTGAGATCGATGACCCGCAGCGGTAGCGATTCGGTCATGCGCAATATGGACGGTGACGCCGCGCAGCTGAGCATTGCGCGACGCATAACCGGTGAGGTACATGATGGATGATACCCAGTCGCCGGCGCTTTTCGCACCCAGTGCGGACTTCGCCGTGAACGCCATCGAGCCTGAATGGACTGCGGACGTCGACATAGCGCGACGCCGTCCGTCGGACCACTTTCCGGCAAAACAATTCGGCTACCTCGCAATGCTTGCGCGTCGGCGCAGCGAGTTTGATGCGGCGCGCGCCCTGCTACGAGAGCAGGCTGGCGGCAGCCGCTTCGAGGCGGGGCGTGACGATGCAGGCACGGATGGTGTGTCCGATCCCGGCGCGATAAATTCGGTGCCGAAGTTCACGGAAATCGCCGACGCGCCAGAGCGAGTTAGGCGAAGCTACCTGCGCGCCGGCAGTCAATATTTCCTGAAGGAGGCCCCGTACCCGCTGGCGTTCGAGGATCGGGGGCGATATCTCGTCACGATGCAAACTCGTACAGACATTGTTGCTTCCATGATGGATATGGTGCAGGCGAAGGCGTGGACGCGCATTCGCGTGTCGGGGCACGACGCCTTTTGCCGCGAAGTATGGCTGCAGGCCGTTTCAATCGGTATTGAGGTAAGCGGGTACACACCGGAGCCTGCCGACCTGGCGCGTCTTTCTGAGTTGAACGCGCCCACGGAACACACACGCGATCGCGACTCCGAGCGTCCTGGGTTGCAGCCGCAAGCAGCGACGACTGCAACGCCTGAGGGGGCCCGCGACGAAAGTCCAGACCGTCCCATGGGCGCACCGGTGCGCCACTCGAGATCGCTGGACGATGAGATTCAGCTCGCCGTGATTGTGGCGGCTATGCGCGAGCAGGGTTTCAGTGATCGTTCGGTTAATCGTGTTAAGCGTCGCGCTGTGCGCATGCTCGACGCGCTTCACGCTGAGGGCGTCGAGCTTCCCCGACCTCGCGTGTTCGATCCGACGGCTCCTTCCGCGCGAGCGGAAAAGGACGAACCCCAGCAATCGTCTGCCCCGTCGCGAGAAATCAATCACGCGCCCGCCATGCCGTCACCTGGCGAACGGTAGACGAACATGGGATCGCGAAACCGAGCGCGCATTGCGGTCGAACTGGGTGCGCTAAAGCCTTTGTGGCAGGCACGATGTGCGCAGAACGGGGTGAGCGCCGGTGAGGGCATCAGGCGGCTCGTGGCCGAAGCACTGGACATTGCCCATGACCCGCCGGACACGGCCGCAATACTTTCGACGCCGAGCGAGCCGTTTGTACGGATCGGCGTGGGTCTGATGCCGGCCGAGTTGGAATGTATCAAAGGGCTGGCACATGTGCAGGGGTTCACCGCCAATCGATGGATTGCTGCGTTAATTCGCGCCCATCTGACCGGAGAACCGCAACTGGGAAATCGGGAGATGATGCTGCTTGCGGAATCGAATCGGCAGCTTGCTGCGATTCGTACGCGGCTGGGTGAGCTCGCGCGCAACACGGGCGAGGGCCACCACGTGCCCGAGTGGGAGCACGCGCGCGCCATGATCCTTACACATCTGCGTTTTGTCGCACAGTTGCTGCAAACCAACCTGGACCGATGGAGCCGTTGATATGCCGTTTCCCAGACAGTACGTCGATGCGCTGCTCGTCAACTGGGGCGATCGACTGTTTCACGAGCCGCTGCGGCATGTGCGCGCCCCGCATCTGCCAGGCGTGGCGTTGCCGCGCGATGCGCGGCGTCTACGCGAACGGCTGGCTTTGACGCTTCGACGCGCGCCCGAGGTCATGGTCAAGATTACCAACAAAGCGTCAGGCGCACAGGGCATGGGTGCGGTGCGTCGACACTTGCAATATATTTCACGCGATGGTCATGTCGAGCTGGAAGACCAGGACGCGCGCGTATTGGTCGGGGAGGCTGCCTTGCAGGACCTTTTTGACGAATGGCGGTGGGGTGGTTGGGGGATGCCGGAAGAGAGCCGGCGTCGGGAAACCTTTAATTTGATGCTATCAATGCCCGCGGGCACGGACCGCGCGGCCGTCCGAGAGGCGTCAAGGGCGTTCGCGCGCGAGATATTCGGCGACGGACGATTGTACGTGTTCGCACAGCACGATGACCAACCGCATCCGCACGTCCATTTGTGTGTTCGGGTGCGTGGTCCTGACGGGCGGTGTCTGAATCCGCGCAAGCGGGATCTGCGTACATGGCGCGAGGTGTTTGCGCGCCAGTTGCGCGAACACGGGGTCGATGCGAACGCAACGCCGAGGCTGGCTCGCGGTGAGACACAACGCTTTCCGACGCAGGCCGTGTTACGAATGCAGTCTCGTGGAGTTGCCCCGCGTTTTTACCGATCGGTGCTCGATGTGCGGGCAGAAAAGGCGTTATGGGATGCGCATATCGAAACATTGGCAGTCTGGCGTGGGGTCGCACAAGCATTGGCCCATTCCGGTGTCCCTGAAGACCGAACCATGGCAATGGCTATTGTGGATTTTGTGCAGCACATGCCGGCGAGGCAATTGGAGCCCGGCGCTACCCGACTCGACCCGGCCACCACATGCTCACATCGTGACCGCTCGAATGAGCCCAGGTATATTGCCCGCTTCACGGGTAAACAGCGCAGTGTTAATGGCAGGCCACCCGAACCGGATCCGCTATTTGACCGAGACTGATCGCCTTTCCGTCAGCCGTGTTTGGGTGTCGGGTGCGCGATTCTGCACGCATGACGTATGCCGCCGCGAACGGCGATTCGTGTGCACACGCCGTTGGTTCACGGGCGTCGTGCGATTGTGGTAGCGCGGGTGATGGGCACTGGGTAACGTGATGGCGTCCGTCGGCCTGACCGGTTCGCTACGTAGACTGGCGCCGTCAGTGTTCACGCATGCAGCGCTGCATCTGCTTTCGCGCATGCTCTGGCCTGGCGTCGAAGTCACGCGGTTTCATGTCGAGCCCTTCGGCGTGGGCGGATTCCACATCGGCGGTGGCATCAGGCGGAGTGCCACATACAGATACGGCGAAGGCATCCGTCTCCCAGCCGATGTGCAGGCCGTTGCGCGAGTTGGACACGATCGCGCTGACGCTTTCGACGAGGCCTATCGGATCGGTCTTCGTGTACCGGTGGGTCGCGCTCGAAGCTCGGAAGTGATGAAGCGGCGTCGCCTCTGGTCCGCCGCCGGGCATTACTGCCCGAAGCGCTGCGTGATGGCGTCCTTCAGGCGCGCGGCGGTCAGCTCGCCCATGTGCGATTCGACGAGTTCACCTTTCGCGTTGAAGAACAGCGTGGTCGGCAGTCCACGCGAGCCATACGCATGCATCGCGTGCAGCGACGGATCGAGCAGCACGTGATCGAAACGCAGGCTCTGCTGCTCGAGGAACGCACGCACGGCGTGCGCGTTTTCTCCCTGGTTGAGCATCAGCACCGTGATGCCCGGATGGTCGCGCTGCGCCTGTTCGAGGATCGGCATCTCGCGCCGGCACGGCGCGCACCACGTCGCCCACAGGTTCACGACCACCGGCTTGCCGACGAAGCCCGCCGGCAACACGGGCGTTGAATCGAGTGCCTGGAGCGGCATCGCGGCAAGCGGCGGCGCGCCGCGCTGCAGCGTCGCCAGCGTGCCTTGCGCGATGCCCCACGCACCGAGGCCGGCGACGATGCCGGCCAGTACCGGCCGACGCAGCGCCGGCAGGCGACGCAAGCGCCAGCCGGCGAACACCAGCGCGGCCGCGATACCGATGCGCGCGTCGAAGCCGCCATCGCCGAGCGCGACGATCGCGCGCGGCGACGCCGCATAGTCCGGCCACCATTGAGCGACATAACCGACGCGCGCGGCGATCAACCCGAGCAGCAGCACGTCGAGGATCAGGCTCGACGCGCTCTTGTGATGCCCGTCGGGCGGACGGCGCTGGATGACGCGCGCGACGAGCCACGCCAGCAGCGCGGCGACGGCTACCGCGGCGACGCGGATCGAGAAGGGACCGATACTCAGCATGAAATAGGAAGAATGGACGTGATCGAGCGGGACAGGAGAGCTGGTGGGCCGTCGCAGTGCTCAAGCCTTCGACGGTCGTGCGGCGTTTCGACCGGTTGTCGCGTATGGGGGTTCCGTCGAAGAACGTAACGGCGTATTGCGGGTCGCGATGGGTGCCCCGGGCAGCTCACGAGGGCGTGATGTTCACGCAAGCTTGCAGCGAATCAGACCAGTCTGATGGTCAACGGCATACCGTTCATCAACAATACGCAGACCGGTTTGGTGTGGTGTCCACCGGTATCCCGCCTAGGGATCTCTCCTTGCCGGCCGCTCCGCTCGCGAGCGGCCGCTTTTTTGTTGTCATGCGTGCGCGCGTGAATGCCTTGTGGCGGTCGGTGGGCGCGGCCGCACTCCGATGCATATCGGCTGATTTAACGGAATAGGACCGCTGCCAGATGCGAGCACAGGGCATTCACTCGCGCATTGCAGGACGCATGATGGTCGGTTCGCGACCGGCGAGGCCGTGCGTTGATGGCAGCACCGGGTCTGCCGCCATGGCCCGACGGGCCGCGCATCCGCGATCCGTCGGGCGGCGGGCTTTACAGCTTCCTCGACGCTGCCGGTGCCGCGTCGCCTTGCGTGGCGGCGGTCGTCGGATCGAGCGTCGCGAGCGTCTTCTCGGTGAATTTCTCGTACAGCCAGTCCATACGCATGCTGTCGATGCCGGCGATACCGCCGAGCGCATACGACGCCGACACCTTGAAGTGGTCGACCGGGTGATTGTCGGCATCGGTGAACGTGACGGTGCCGTCGACGTAATCGCTGCCGGCCATGAAGCCGAACATGACGGCCGAGAAACTCGAGCGCACGCGAATGCCGGTGACTTCGACGTTCAGGTGCATCGCATCGGTTGCATCCGCTTTGGCCAGCAGCTTGCGTGCGTCCAGTGCATGTTCGATTTTCTCCTGCAGTTTCTTTGCGTCGAACTTCAGGTTGTCTTTCAACGCTTCCTGCGCGGCATTGTCGAGCGTGACCGTCACGATCACGGGCTTCTTGCCGAATGGGGTCGTCGATGCGGTCACGGCGGCCCCGGCCGTATCGCTGGCGTCGCGCGTCACGCTGCTGGCGCAGCCCGATAGGAAGCCGATCGTCACGAATGCCAGAGCGGCATGGCGGATAAGAGATTTCATGATTTGGTCTTTGATTGAGGTTATTGGAATGGGCTCTGTGGCCGAGCGGGAATCTAGCACGGAGCGATTCCATTCAAATCGTCGAATAGATCGAAAATCGATGCGGTGTTTGGTCGACGCGGCGCGATTGCACCGAGGAATGGTCGAAATAATGGGCAGTGCGTGATGAACGGCGGTGGAGATTCGCTATAGCTTGCGCGGCGGCGTCTCCTGGCTGGCGATTACTGGCCGTTGCCCGACACCGCTTCACCCAGCCGATACGCCGTAAAGAACTCGTACCACGGCGAGCCTTGCGTGACCGGCACACCGAGCGCCATCGTGCGCTGTTTCAGTGCGCCGAATACATCGTCGATGAGCGCCCTCTGCGCGCCGTCGCGGAACGGAACCGGTTGCGTCCGCCCCGCCGCGAACGCGCCATACGCGATCGCCAGCAGGCGGGCGCGGTCGTCGGTGCCCGCGATCGACGCGTTGATCGTTTCGACGAAGCGCGGCCGGTCTTCCGCGCGCGGCGCGGACAGGCACAGGAACACGATCGCCGACAGTTCATGCCGGTCCTTCACCCGCAGCAGCGCGGGCAGCCCTGCAACGATCCGTTCCACCGGTTCGTCGCGCAGCGCATCGCCGAAGTCGAGCACGGCGGTCATCGGGTTCGTGTCGGCTTTCAGGCGGTCGAGCGCCGGTTGCGGGGCCGACCACGCGCGGTCCTGCACCGCGGCGGGCGTGGACCGCAACGCATCGGCCACCTGCTGCGTCCACTCCGGAAAGATCATCCGCACGTTGCCGAACTGCTCGCCGCCTTCCGCGGACGGATTCCACCGATAGACGATCGTGCCGCCGCGAATGAACGGCGAATACAGATGCTCGGGCGTTTGCGGCAGCGGCCGCCGGTTGATCGGCAGCCACGCGAGCGTGAGCCAGTCGTAGCGGCCCGTCGCGGGCACTGCCGGGCTCGAACTCGCGACGACCTGCCACATGCCGCGATTCGCATAGCGGCGGCGCGCGTCGGGTACCGGGACGGTCTGGCCTTTCGCGGTGTCGAAATACGTCGTGCCGGTGACGTTCGCTCCGCTGTCCGCTGCCGGCGTGATGGTCGAGATGACCCACGACGCACCATCAGCCGAACGGTAGTCGGACAGCTTGAGCGTCGCCACATCGTGCACCATGCGCGTTTCCGCCGCGACGGGGCTCGCGGGGAGATTGGCGGGGGCCAGGATGCTCGGCATGGACTTTCCTCGGAATCGGATGCGCATCGTCGAGCGGGGGCGATGCGCGGCGGTGCGGGGCGTTTCTCGTAACTGTAGGACGTTGCTACAGGTATCGCGAGGAACCCGCCGCGCAGCGTGAGGAATAACACGCAGTCATATATTGTAGTAACATACCTACATATATGGTTTCCAGGAGTTCATCGTGACCATCACCACACTCTCGAGTCGTGAGCTCAACCAGGACGTGACCAAGGCAAAGAAGGCGACAAAGGACGGCCCCGTGTTTATCACCGACCGCGGCAGGCCTGCCCACGTGTTGCTGAGTTTCGAGGAATACCAGCGTCTCACCCGGCAGCAGCGCAACATTGCCGACTCGCTCGCCATGCCAGGTGTCGAGGACGTCGAATTCGACCCGCCGCGCGCGAACGTCAAGATCAAGGAGGTCGATTTCTGATGATGTTCGTTCTCGATACCAATGTGGTTTCGGAACTCCGGAAAGTGCGGGCGGGCAAGGCGGACAGGAACGTGGCAGCCTGGTGTTCGACCGTCGATGCGTCGGTGCTGTTTGTCTCGGCGATCACGATCATGGAGCTGGAGACAGGTGTCTTGCAGATCGAGCGCGGAGATGCGGAGCAGGGCGCGCTGCTCAGGGCATGGCTTGACGGGCAAGTCCTGCCCGAGTTCGCTGGTCGCGTGTTACCGGTCGATACTGCTGTCGCGCAACGATGCGCACGGCTCCATGTGCCGGACCAGCGATCCGAGCGGGACGCGCTCATTGCCGCCACGGCGATCGTGCACGGCATGACGGTCGTGACGCGCAACGTTGCCGATTTCGTTGAAACCGGTGTCGCGATCCTGAATCCGTGGGATTGAGCGAAACAACCAGCTTGCTCACGAGGGAAATCGGATGCCGCTTGCATGCAAGCGCGCGTCGATTCGCTTCGGCTTACCATGCGCATCCTGGGCCAACGACGCAGACCGATCGGGAGCACGCATGACCGGCACGAAAGCCATTACCGAACACTGGACGCGGGTCGCTGACCAATGGATTGGCTGGGCCGGCAAGCCGGGCCACGATGCGTTCTGGAAATATCGCGCGGGGCTCGCGGCCTACATCGGTCGCGGCACGGGCGTCGCGCTGGAGGTCGGCTGCGGCGAAGGCCGCGTGAGCCGTGAGTTGAAGGCGCTCGGTTACGACGTGACCGCGAGCGACGCGGTGCCCGCGATGCTCGACGCGGCGCGCCACGCGGATTCCGCGCATCGCTATCAACTCGCCGACGCGGCGGCGCTGCCGTTCGACGCGGCCAGCTTCGATCTCGTGATGGCGTACAACGTGCTGATGGATCTCGACGACATGCCGCGCGCGCTGAACGAGGCGCGCCGCGTGCTGAAGCCGGATGGGACGCTATTCATCTCGATCGTGCATCCGTTCCGCGATCGCGGCGCCTTTGCCGGGCCACAGCCCGATGCGCCGTTCGTGCTGACGGGCAGCTATTTCGGGCGTGAGCATTTCGACGGCATGGAAACGCGTGACGGGCTGTCGATGCATTTTGCAGGATGGTCGCTGCCGCTGCAGGCGTACATGGAGGCGCTGGAAGCGTCCGGGTTCGCGATCGTGTCGTTGCGCGAACCGCCGCCCGATCATGCCGATACGGATCAGTTGAAGCAGTGGGCGCGCGTGCCGCTGTTTCTGTGGATCAAGGCTCGGCCATTGCGTTGAGCGCGTGCGACTGATAGGCGACGCGGATGCTTCGCGCGATTTTCAATTCGAATGTGTGACCGACTCATCGCGCGCACCTATGCTGAACGAGCGCGAGTCGGCACCGTGCTTTCGCACCTCGACATCTTATACTCGCAGCGTGTCCGCAACGCTGAACTTGCGTTATACAACCTGCTGATCGTCGCTGGTCTCGATCGAAACAGACAAGAACTGCTTGCCACGCGCTGGTGCACCTGCGGGTTCCAGTCGCAAGAGAAAATCGAAATATCGTTCCGGGAGCTTTCCAAGTTGTTCCTGGATCGCTGCCAGCTTGATGAGGCACTGGGCGTCCCAGTTCATTCCGACAACAAGCTCGCTCGTCACGCCGTTCCACTCGCTAAGTAGAATAGAGGCCGCACGAGCATGCTCTTCGGCGAAGCGTTCGATGCGTTGTTCGATGTAACGCGCATCGTCACGCATCAACGTACCCGAGATGCACAACGAAACGGTATGCGCGACGGTGTCGTGTTTCACGTACACGCTGGCGATACCGCTCAGGTGCCGGGATACCCGATCGAGTTGCTCATCGTCCAAGTCGTCCTGGACGGACAGTGCACCTGAGAGGCTGTACGGTGCGGGCTCTTCCATTGCGAACCTCCAGAGGTTGGGGTGAAATCAATGTCCCGATTGGGTCGAGAATCTCAGCTTTTAGGTAGGCTAGGCGGATCATCCGAGCGGAGCTCCCAGTACCTGAGTGTTTTGAGTATCAGAATGTGGCGGCGTAGACGCGTGATGCCGTACGTATTCTTTCGCCGGATCCTGCAACTGTTCGACCTGTCGGCCCGGCGTGAGGGGCATGAGAGATTGTTCCCCGAACCGTATGCGACTGAATACGGCGGCGGTTCGGGCCCACTTCCGGGAGAATTCTTTCAATTTACCTTCAATGGAGGCGACCTCTTGATCGGTAAGTGCACCGCGAAGGCGGATCATGACCGAATGCGTGACGGCATCGGTGACGCAGTAGACGGTCGCGGAAGCGGCCAAGCTCTGCGCGAACTGCTGTGCGTGATTGCGTCGGAAGCTACCGACGACCGGGAGTGCGCCGCAGATTTCGTACGTGAATGGCATGAGTCCTCCGATGCATCGAGATCGTCTGCAGGCAGGAGCCGGAGCTTCTCAGTGCTCTTGTCCATCCCGAGACACAACTGAGTACATGCAAACGATAGTCAACAAATGAGTTCATGTCAACAGAAAATCCACAAATGAATTCCTTTTCGCTTCGCTTGAAGCAGGAGCGACGACGCCTGCAAATGAACCAGGCCGAATTCGGCGAGGCAGGAGGTGTTCGGAAACAGGCTCAGTCCAACTATGAACAGGGCTCGAGGATTCCGGATGCCAGCTATCTGACCCGACTTGCTGAGATTGGCGTCGACGTTCAGTATCTGCTGACCGGTCGCCCGTCGGACCCCGGAACTTTGGCGCTAACCGGCGACGAAGAACTGCTCCTCGCGGGCTTTCGAGAACTGAAGCCGCGAGAAAGGCGCGGGGTGCTGGCGCTCGTGGCTGCGATCAACGGTACGCCGACGGAACGATCGGGGACGGGGCAGGCGTCGGGGGAGGCCGAGGACGTTTGATTCGTTGGACGTGCGGGGAATGTATAGCCGACGTTTGACGCTGCAGAGCAGGGGAATGGCCGGTCAGGAGAAATGTTACGACCCATTAATGGCAACGAAAACCGACACATCGAAATGGTGTCCCCGAGGATACAAAAATCCGGTGAAAGGACGAATTTGTATCCCGCGGGCTACCCGGGGTCGTGAAGCCATGTCCGCCCGACGGTCGGGGTGTACGTGGCGGGTCGTCGATGCGCTATGTGATCCGTCACGTGCGGCTGCCAGCCAGTGCACGCGTTCGGCACGATGCCGGCGCGCGGCGTCGTACACGGCTTCGATCAGTGCGCGGCCGACACCTTTGCCGTGTTCGCTGTCGAGCGTGGACAGATCCTGCAGATAGCAGGACGGCCCGATGTGCGTCGTGCTGCGGCCGTATACAGGGAACGCGCGAACCCGACGGGCCTGCAGTGACGCTGCACGACCAGCGCGTACACCGGTTCGTAGCCGTCGAAGAAGCGCGACCACGTGAGCTACGTGATGTGCGGCGGTAGCGCGTGTGGCGTCGAAGCGGCTATAGAAGCGGTTGTGATCCCACTGCGGCAGCCATTCATCGTAGTCGTCTACTCCCAACCACGCGTACGGTCGGGCCGGTATCGGCAACGTTCATGTTCGTGAGCCTTTCGAGGAGGGAAGAGCGTTGCCGGCCAGACCGGTCGCGGGGCGCAACGACAAGAGGGCAGGGGCACGATGGGGGGCCGCGGTGCTCGCGTTTTCTGATGTCACAGCGCAACTGCATGCGGCTACCGTCGTGCAGCCCGAACGATGCGGTGGGCTTTCTTTCAGTCTGCTAGACTTTTTGGCCGCCTGTCGCCATCCGGGCCGCGCCCCGGTCCATTGCGCCATGAACGAACACCACGCACCGAATCCAATCACCGAGGTGCTGCGCGCCTACTGGAAGGCCGATCGCTGGATGTTATTGACGGTTGCGGCCGTCGTCGTGCTGTCGAGTGCCACCGCCGTTGCCGCTCCGTATCTGTTCTCGCGCCTGATCGACGCGCTGTCGCATCGCGGCGCGCTGCACGCGCTCATGGCGGGCTTCGTGGTCTACGCAGTGCTGCTGGGCCTGTCCAGCGCGCTGCAACGCGTCGTGCAGTACCTCGCCTTCATGACGTCCGGGAATCTGGGATTCATCACCAGCACGCGCTTTTTCGAGCGCGTCCTGAAGAAAACCACGGCGTTCTTCGTCGAACACAATCCCACCGAAATCCAGAGCGCGAATACGCGCGGCAGCCGCGCGCTGGCGGTGCTCGTGCAGCTTGCGCTGATGGATTTGATCCCCGGCACGCTCCAGATCGTCTTCACCCTCGTCACGCTGGGCGCAATGATCAACCTCGAAGTGGCGGCCATCACCGCTGCGTATGGCGCGATCGCGGTGACGATCGCGATCGTTTCCGCGCGGCGCTCGCGGGTGTACCTGGATCGCGCGATCGAGGCCGGGCAGGACAATGCGCGGTTCGTCGGCGGCGCGATCAACGCGATGGAGACGCTCCGGCATTTCGGCAGCCACCGCTGGATGAGCGAGCGTTTCGCGGAGAAGGCGCGCGCCGAGCGCGATAACTGGCGCGCGTACGTGATGCAGCATGTCGGCTTTCTCGCGCTGCTGGGGCTCGGCCTCGCGATCCAGTTCTCGGTCACGTTCTGGCTGCTGTTGCCGCGTCATGCGGCCGGCGCGCTGTCGATCGGCGACATCGTGCTGTTCAACACGCTGCTGCTGCAACTGAACCTGCCGTTCGACATGCTCGCGCGCTCGATCGACGAGAGTGTGCGCTCCCGCGCCGCACTCGTGCCGTTCACCGCGCTCTGGACGGCGCCCGAGGAGCGGCAGGTGTCGCACGCGTCGGCGTTCGCGCCGCGCGACGGGCGCATCGTGTTCGAGCGCGTCGGCTATGCATACGGCAACGGGCGCGGCGTGCGCGACGTCGATTTCGTGGCCGAGCGCGGCGGCATCACGTTCGTCGTCGGCGAAACCGGCGCGGGGAAGTCGACCGTCTTCAAGCTGGCGCTGAAATCGATCGAGCCGACCGATGGTCGCATTCTGGTCGACGGCGTTGATTTTGCGACGATCGATCGCGCCGACTGGTACGGCGCGGTGGCCGTCGTGCCGCAGGACATCGTGCTGCTGAACGACAGCCTGGAGGACAACATCCTGCTCGGCCGCCCGCGCGATGCGCAGCGCCTGCGCGACGCGGCCGCGAAGGCCGCGATCCTGCCGTTCATCGACGGCTTGCCGGACGGGTTCCGCACGACGGTCGGCGAGCGCGGACTGAAACTGTCCGGCGGCGAGCGCCAGCGCATCGCGATCGCCCGCGCGCTGTACGGCAATCCGACCGTGCTGTTTCTCGACGAGGCGAGTTCCGCGCTCGACGAAGCCACCGAGCGCGACATCATGGCGCACGTGCGGCTGCTGGCCCGCGACGTCACGGTGATCGCGATCACGCACCGGCGCTCGGTCATCGGGCCGACCGACAAGGTCGTGCGGCTCGGCGCGGCACGCGTGCCGGCCTGATGCCCGGGTCTCGACGGCTTACCCGCGCATCGGCGGATTGAGCCGCGCGAACACCGCCTGCCGGCGATACGGAAAGTACGGATACGGCGCTTCGACCGCACTCGCCGCGTCCAGCTTCGCGACCTGCGCATCGGTCAGCGTCCAGCCGACCGCGCCGAGGTTCTGCCGCAACTGTTCCTCGTTGCGCGCGCCGACGATCACCGACGACACGGTCGGCCGCTGCAGCAGCCAGTTCAATGCGATCTGCGGCACCGTCTTGCCGGTTTCCTCCGCGATCGCATCGAGCGCATCGACCACGTCGTACAGGCGCGCGTCGTCGACCGGCGGCCCGTAGCTGGCCGTTTCATGCAGCCGGCTGCCTTCGGGCAGCGGCGCATTGCGCCGGATCTTGCCGGTGAGCCGGCCCCAGCCGAGCGGGCTCCACACCAGCGCGCCGAGGCCCTGGTCCGCGCCGAGCGGCATCAGGTCCCATTCGTAGTCGCGGCCGACGAGCGAGTAGTACACCTGGTTCGCCACGTAGCGCGACCAGCCATGCCGGTCGGCCGCCGCGAGCGACTTCATGATCTGCCAGCCGGCGAAATTCGACACGCCGATGTAGCGCAGCTTGCCCGCGCGCACGAGATCGTCGAGCGTCGACATCACTTCCTCGACCGGCGTGCCGGCGTCGAACGCATGCAGTTGCAGCAGGTCGATGTAGTCGGTGTCGAGGCGGCGCAGCGCGTCGTCGACGGCGCGCACCAGCCGTGCGCGCGACGTGCCCGCCTCATTCGGGCCGTCGCCGGTGGGCAGGCCCGTCTTGGTCGAGATCAGCACCTGGTCGCGGCGCCCCTTGAGCGCGGCGCCGAGCACGCGCTCGGACGCGCCGTCGGAATACACGTCGGCCGTGTCGAACAGGTTAACGCCGGCTTCGAGACAGATGTCGATCAGGCGGCGCGCTTCGTCGACGCCGGTATTGCCCCATGCACTGAACAGCGGGCCGGTGCCGCCGAAGGTGCCGGCGCCGAAGCTCAGGGCGGGGACCTGAAGGCCGGAGCGGCCGAGCGTACGGTATTCCATGTGCGTTTCCTTTCGTCGTATGGGCGCGGCGTGGCCGCGGATCGATCGTCAGGCGATCAATGTACCGTTTGCGCCATTCCCGGATAATCCAGGAGACGGCGAAAATATCCTTCGGAAGGGGCGAACAATGCTGCTCGACAACCTCGCGCTGTTCCTGCGCATCGTGGAGAAGGGCGGGCTGGCCGCGGCGGGTCGCGAGGTCGGTCTGTCGCCGGCCACGGTGTCGGAGCGGCTGACGGCGCTCGAGCGTCACTACGGCGCGGCGCTGCTTACGCGCACGACGCGCGCGATCAGCCTGACCGACGAGGGCCGCACGCTGGTGGACGGCGCGCGACGCCTGCTGGCCGAGGCCGACGAGCTCGAAAGCCGGGTGCGGCTGGGCGTGCAGACGCTGTCGGGGCCGGTACGGCTCAGTGCGCCGGCCGATCTCGGGCGCGAGCGCGTCGTGCCCGTCGTCGACGCATTCCTGGCCGACCATCCGGGCGTGACGGTCGACCTGCATCTCGGCGACGGGTATGTCGACCTCGTCGGGCAGGGGCTCGATTTCGCGATCCGCCGCGGCACGCTGGCGGACAGTTCGTTGCGCAGCCGTTCGCTCGGCCGTGCGCGGCGCGTGGTATGCGCGTCGCCCGCGTATCTCGCCGCACATGGCGCGCCAATGCACCCGGACGAACTCGCCGCGCACGACTGCATCGTGATGCGCTTCGGCCAGGAGCTGTACGCCGAATGGCCGTTCAGCATCGACGGCGTCCTGAAGCGCGTGGTGGTGCGCGGCCGGCGCGTCGCCAACGACGGCGCGCTCGTGCGCGCGTGGTGCATCGCGGGGCACGGCATCGCGCTGAAGTCGCTGGTCGACGTCGAGCGGGATCTGGCGTCGGGCGCACTCGTCGAGATCCTTCGCGACTTCTCGCCGGGTGAAGTCGATCTGCAGATCGTCTATCCGGGCAGCGTCGCGCAGCCGCGGCGCGTGCGGGCGTTGATCGACCGGCTGGCGCAGGCGCTGGCGTAGCAGCACGTTGCCCGCGCGCGGCCTGCGAGACGTTGCGACGGCGATTCAGCCGTGATCGCAGCGAATACCGAAGGTGCATACCGACGAACGACATCACGCCCGAAAATCGTTCTTCAAACCATTTGCCCACGTTTCGTCATTTAGCTAATATTCAAAACGTTAAACGAATCCGCACCCCCATGGACGACGTCACCCGCCTCAGCGCGCTGGCCAACGAAAGCCGTCTGGCCGTGATGCGCTGGCTCAGGCAACCGCGCAAGCATTTCCCGCCGCAGCCGCATGGCGACGTCGACGAGCTCGGCGTGTGCTGCACGTACATCACCGAGAAGCTCGGCATCGCGCCGGCCACGACCACGCGCCACATGCGCATCCTTGCGGATGCCGGGCTCGTGCGGGCGACCCGCGTCGGCAAGTTCACGTACTACAAGCGGATCGACGGCGCGCTGCAGCGGCTCGGCCGCGATCTCTCGCAACTCTGACCCTGACCGAGGCAACCGACATGGACGAACTTTCCTTGCTGGCCGACGCCGACCGGCGCGCGCACGCGTATCTGGCTGCAACGAACGAGCGGCGCGCGTTTCCCGACGCGGCCGCACTCGCCGGCCTCGCTGCGTTCGACGAGCCGCTGCCCGATGCAGGCCGCCCAGCCGACGACGTGCTGCGCCTGCTCGACGAGCACGGCGCGCCCGCGACGGTCGCATCGAACGGCCCGAACTACTTCGGCTTCGTGATCGGCGCGACGCTGCCGGCTGCGGCGGCTGCCGAGCGGCTGATGCTCGCGTGGGACCAGTGCGCGTCGTCGTATGCGAATTCGCCGGTGGCCGCGACGCTCGAGCGCCAGGCCGCGCGCTGGGTCGTCGATGCGCTCGGGTTGCCCGAAGGCAGTGCGGTCGGCTTCGGCACGAGCGCGACGGCCTGCACGCTCGTCGCACTGGTGGCCGCGCGGCGCGCGCTGCTCGCGCGCAAGGGCTGGGATATCGACGAGGACGGGTTGATCGGCGCGCCGGAAGTGAAAGTCGTGATCTCCGCGCTCGCGCACATCACGGTGAAGAAGGCGCTGCGCGTGCTCGGCTTCGGGATGAAGCGCATCGTCGTCGCGCCGGTCGATACGCACGGCCGGATCGACCCGGCGCAGTTGCCGCCGCTCGACGACATGACCATTTTCTGCGTGCAGGCGGGCGAAGTGAACACCGGCGAATTCGATCCGTTCGCGGCGTTGATTCCGCCCGCGAAGGCGGCCGGCGCGTGGGTGCACGTCGACGGCGCATTCGGCCTGTGGGCGCGCGCGTCGTCGAAGCGCGCGCTGACGGACGGCATCGACGGCGCGGACAGCTGGACGACCGACGGTCACAAATGGCTCAACACGCCGTACGACGGCGCGATGGTGATCTGTCGCGACGCGGCCGCGCTCGCCACCGCGATGAACAGCGACGCCGTCTATCTGAGCGGCGCGCACGATGCGCAGAAGAACCTGAACCTCGAATTCTCACGCCGCGCGCGCGGCATTCCCGTGTGGGCCGCATTGCGCTCGCTCGGCCGCGCCGGCGTCGCGACGATGATCGAGCGGCATTGCGCGCAGGCGGCGCGGGTCGCCGACGGCCTGCGGGCGGCCGGCTACGACGTGCTGAACCGCGTCGTGCTGAACCAGGTGCTCGTGCGCGCCGGCACCGACGAGGAAACGGCGGCGATCCTCGAAGCCGCGCAGGCGTCGGGCGACGTGTGGTTCGGCGCGACCGTGTGGCAGGGGCGGCCGGCGTTCCGGATCAGCGTGTCGTCGTGGCGCACCGAGGACGTGCACATCGATCGTCTCGTTGCGTTGCTGACGAAGCTGCGCGGCGTGCACGTGGGTTGAGCGTCACGCGTCGTCCGCGGCCGACACGGTTGCAGACGCACCTTTCAGGCACTCGATGAAGTGGAGCGCGGCCGGCGTCAGCAACGCATGCCGCCGCATCACGATCGCGACTGTCAGCGCCGGCATCGGCTCGGCGAGATTCAACGCGACGATCCCGCGCGACTGGCGTTCGACCTCGGCGAGCGGCCGCGCGAACACGCCGAGCGCATCCGTCTGCGACACGAGCCCGAGCGTCGCGGCAAACGACGGGCAGTGCACCACGCGTTTCGGCACGTCGAGGCCGAATGGCATGAAGATCGAGCGGATCAGGTCGTCGCCGCCTTCGCCGTAGCGCGGCACGCACCAGTGCGCATCGACGAGCTCGCGCAACGAGCGGGCCCGCGCGAGCCGATGCCGGCTTCGCGCGACGACCGCGAACGCCGTGCGGAACAATGGAATGCTCGCGAATTCGTCCGGGTCCGGCAGCGCGTTCGACAGTTGGTGCGTGACGATGAAGTCGAGCGAGCCGTCGCGCAGCCGCGCGAGGTCCGTCGCGGTCAGTGCATCGTCGACGTTCAGCGTCGCGCCGGGCAGGTCGCGCGTGAAGGCCGCGAACGCGCGCGGCAGGATCGTCAACGCGACGGTCGGGCTGACCGCGATCGATACCGAGCCGGTCGTGCCCAGCCGCAACTGCTCGATCTCGTCGCGCGTGCGCTGGATCTCCTCGACGATCAGCCGCGCGCGAATCGCGAATGCGCTGCCGTAATCGGTCAGCGCGATCCCCTTGACGCTGCGCACGACGAGCGGCACGCCCAGCTCGTGTTCGAGCTCGCGCACGATGCCGCTGACGGCCGGCTGCGTGACGCCGAGCGCACGCGCCGCACCGCGAATGGTGCGATGCTCGGCGACCGCGAGAAACGCATCGAGTTGCTTGAGCTTCATGGGCGATCGATCCAGTGAGAAAGAAGGCACGGGGGCCGGGCGGAACGCCGAGTGACAAGTAAAAATTATCATCAACAACGAAATCTTGGATTTTTCTTATTGGGTCGAGTGTATATGCTCGGTGCTTTTCAGGAGCGGCGACGATGATGCGCGTGAACCAGCAGAGACTGTGGGATTCGCTCATGGAGATGGCGACGATCGGCGCGACCGCGCACGGCGGCAGTTGCCGGCTCGCGCTGAGTGACGACGATGCGCAAGGCCGGCGCCGCTTCATCGCCTGGTGCGAGGCCGCGGGCTGCGAGATCCGCATCGATCCGATCGGCAACGTGTTCGCGCGCCGGCCCGGCACGCAGCCCGGCTTGCCGGCCGTGATGTGCGGCAGCCATCTCGACACCCAGCCGCTCGGCGGCCGCTTCGACGGCGTCTATGGCGTGCTCGCGGGCCTCGAGGCGATCCGCACGCTGAACGAGCACGGCATCGCGACGCGGCACCCGATCGACGTCGTCGCGTGGACCAATGAGGAGGGCTCGCGCTTCACGCCGGGCATGATGGGCTCGGCCGTCTATGCGGGCGCGCTCGATCTCGACTATGCACTGGCGCGCCCGTGCATGCAGACGGGCGTGCTGCTGCGCGACGAACTCGAGCGCACCGGTTTCGCCGGCCCCGCGCGCGAGCGACAGATGCCGAAAGCGTATTTCGAAGCGCATATCGAGCAGGGGCCGGTGCTGGAGCAGGCCGGCTTGCCGATCGGCGTCGTGACGGGGGTGCAGGGCATCTACGAGCTCGACGTCACGGTTACCGGCTTCGAGTCGCATGCGGGCACGACGCCGATGAGCGTGCGCCGCGACGCGATGGGCGTGGCGGCCGCGATGATCGCCGCGATCGTCGAGCACGGCCATGCGTTCGATGCCGACGCGCGCGTGACCGTCGGCCATGTCGCGTGCGAGCCGAATTCACCGAGCACGATACCGGGCAAGGTGCGCTTCAGCGTCGACGTGCGCCACCCGTCGCGGCCGGCGTTGCAGCAACTCGTCGCCGATATCGAGGCAATCTGCATGGAGCGCACCGCGCTGCGTGGCACGTGCGTGCAGGTGCAGACGATCGCCGAATACGCGCCGGTGGTGTTCGATGCGGACTGCGTCGTGCGCGTGCGGCAGGCGACGGCCGCCGCCGGCTATCCATACCTGGAGATGTGCAGCGGCGCGGGGCACGACGCGGTGAACCTGTCATACGTCGCGCCGTCCGCGATGGTGTTCGTGCCGTGCAAGGCCGGGCTCAGCCACAACGAAGCGGAAGATGCCGATCCGGTACACCTCGCGCAAGGCGCGGCGGTGCTGGCGAACCTGCTGGCCGATTGCGCGCGTTGACTGCGTCGCCGGGTGCGGTTCGGCGCGCCCTTGCCAGCGTGAAAATGTCGGACAATGGCTGCTGCGCGCGCCGCGCCGGCGCCGTGCGTTCAACCGAAGCATTCACGCTTGCGAGATCCCCATGTCGACTCCCTTTCCCCGGGAACTGCTGAAGGCCGCCGATATCGCGAAGATGGAACCGACGCGCGCGGTGCATTCGCTCAATCCCAATGCCGTTCGTCTCAAGCGACCGCTCAGCGACCTGACCGGGCTGACGCAATTCGGCGTGCACCTGCTCACGCTGATGCCCGGCCACGAATCGGCCGAATATCACCGCCACCTGTACGAAGAGGAATTCGTGTACGTGCTGTCCGGCACCGGCGCGGTGACGATCGGCGAGCACGCCAGTGAAATCGGCCCCGGCGATTTCATCGGCTTTCCGCGCGGCGGCGACGCGCATACGGTGCAGAACACTGGCGATGCGCCGCTGGAACTGCTCGTCGGCGGCCAGCGGCTCGAGCACGACGTGTGCGAATACCCGCGCATCGGCAAGCGGCTTTATATCGCGGGCGAGCTCGAGGAGTATGTCGAGCTGCCGAAACAGCCGTGACGGCCGGTTGCACGTCATTTTCCGAGCAAGCTGTTCGTACAAAGTGCGCGCGGGAATTACCGCGGACAGATAGTGCGTGCACATCGAATACTCGGTGAATGTCCCGATCTCGGACGAGTGAGACGATACCCGTCGCCGGCGTATGCATCGCGAAGCCACGAAGGTCGTAAACGTGGCCGCGCGAGATGCGCGATTCGTGCGCCGAATGCTCTTGATTTCAATGGAATGGTTGCCGTCGGCTGCTGCCTATATCGATGCGTCAGATACCTTTTCTTGCTTTTGCCCTTTCGGCCCTTGTGCCCGGTCTGGTGTGGTCGTATTGGGCCGATGATCCCGGGTCGCTCAAATACTCCATCCCAATCGCCTACCTGGGCACGGCAGCGTTTGCCATTCCACAATATCTGCTGGTCACGAAATACTGGCGCGTTTCGATGATTTCATCGTGCCTGTGTGGCAGCATCACGGGGTTGTTGACCTGGATTGCCACTTATTTGATTTGCACCGCGATCTGGGATGACGATGTTTTCAAGGCCGGTGTGGCGGTCGTTCTCGGGTTCATGGCGTTCGTGGGCCTCGGGGCACTGGCGGGCTTCGTGTTCTGGCTCATGCATCGTTGGCAGCGATCCGAACGATGAATTTGCTCCTCGCGAGTGGGGGCGACGACGGATTCCGTATAAAAATCGAATCAATCGCTTTTTGTTTAGATAAACAAAATAAAAATTCGTAAAAACACGGGGTAGAGAAAACGCGTTTATTTGGGCACGCTGGTGCCCATTGTCCGTTTCTGAGTACCGGTATTTCGATAGGTCGGTGCATCTTTTTCGGATACCAGAATGCGGAAATAAATACGCGCCCGGCATTTTCGACCGATTGCGCGGGTGCGCGAAAAGTCACGAAAAGAGTCCTGATAGAAAGCTCAGTAGTTCGAACAAACGGCTTGATTCAAGAACGAAACGGAGACAGGCGATGTCGAGGAACTGGGGGTTGGGAACGGCGCTGCTGGCGCTGTGCGTGGCCGTGGCTTCCTGCGGCGGAGATGGCGATTCGCCGTCGGCCGTGGCAGCGAACATGTCGACGTCCGCGCAGTCGCAGGGCAATGAGAACGGCAACGGCGGCAACGATAACGAAAGCGGCAACGGCAGCGAAGCGGCAAGGAAAAACGCCGACGTCCGCGTCGTCCAATACGTCAACCCGCTGATCGGCACCGACTACGCGACCGACCAGCCGGCCGACCCGGTCGGCTCGGGTCTCGGCGGCGGCACGTTCCCCGGGCCGACGGTGCCGTTCGGGATGATGCAGTGGAGCCCGATGACGCCCACCGCGCAATACGACGGGCGCAAGGGCGACGGCTCCGGTTTCTCCGGCGGCTACTGGTACGGCGACGCGTCGATCAACGCATTCAGCATCCTGCATCTGAGTGGTACCGGCTGCTGGGCGAACGGCGGCTACCTGAACGTGATGCCGCAGCTCGCGCCCGGCGACGCCGGCACGCCGGCCACGTTCGATCACACGAACGAAACCGCGCAGGCCGGCTATTACGGCGTCACGCTCGGCAACGGCATCAAGGCCGAGCTGACGGCGACGTTGCGCACCGGCTTCGCGCGCTTCACGTACCCGGCGCTCGCGCAGGGCCAGCAGGCGACGATCGCGATCGATCCGACCGTGCTGAACAACCGCGCCCAAGGCACGACGAGCGACACGGTCAGCCAGGTCGGCGACCGCGCGCTGTCGGGCACGATCGCGGGCGGCGGATTTTGCTGGGCCGGACATGCGGTGCCCGTCTACTACTACGCGGAATTCAGCCAGCCGTTCGCGGCCAAGCCTGCGCTGTCGAACAACCGCCCCGTCACGCTGACGTTCAACGTCGACAGCAAGCATCCGGACGTGATGATGAAGCTCGGCATCTCGTTCGTCAGCGAAGCGAACGCGAAGGCGAACCTGCGTGCGGAGAATCCGGAAACGGATGCGCAAGGCGAACGGAACTGGCGTTTCGACAAGGTGCGCCGCGCGGCGAGCGCCGCATGGAACGCCCGCCTGAACGCGATCCAGGTCGCGGGCGGCAGCGATGCCGACAAGACCAAGTTCTATACCGCGCTGTATCACGCGTCGCTGCATCCGAACGTGTTCAACGACGTGAACGGCCAGTATCCGGATTTCTACGCGTCGAACGGCGCATCGACCGCGCCGACGCGTCAGGTCGAAAACGGCCGCACGATGTACGCGAATTTCTCCGGATGGGACATCGACCGTTCGTTTATCCAGTTGCAGGCGCTGCTCGATCCGGTGCGCACCAGCGACATCGTGCAGTCGCTCGTGCTTGATGCGAAGGCCTGCGGCGCGTTCCCGCGCTGGGCGTACTTCAATACGGAGACGGCCGTGATGCCCGGCGATGCGGGCTCGATCATCACGGCGAACGCGTATGCGTTCGGCGCGACGCACTTCGATACGCAGGCCGCGCTGTCGATCATGAAGGCCAGCACCGCGCCGGGCGCCGCGTGCGCGGGCACGCCGGTGATGGGCAGCCGCGCGGACTACGACCGGCTCGGCTACGTGCCCGCATCGGGCAGCGGCGACAACCAGACCGCGTCGAACACGCTCGAATACGCCCTGCGCGATTTCGCGGTGTCGCGCTTCGCGACGGCGCTTGGCGACACGGCGACGGCCGGCGCGCTGCTGAAGTCGAGCGGCAACTGGCAACACCTGTTCGATCGCGGCGCGATCCGGCCCAAGACGTCGGCCGGCGCGTGGATCACCGACGGGTCGGGCTTTATGGAAGGCAATGCCGAGCAATACACGTGGTACGTGCCGCACGATCTCGCCGGCGTGATCGCGCAGGCGGGCGGCGCCACGCCGGTCGTCAAGCGGCTCGACACGTTCTTCACTCACCTGAACATCGGCACCGAGCAGCCGTATTTCTACGTCGGCAACGAAGTGACGATGGCCGTGCCGTGGGTCTACGCGTGGGCCGGCGCGCCGTCGCATACGCAGCGCGTGCTGCACGCTTCGCTCGCCAACGCGTTTGGCCCCGGCGCGGCGGGGCTGCCCGGCAACGACGATCTCGGCGCACTGTCCGGCTGGTACGTGTGGGCCGCGCTCGGTCTCTACCCGGTCGTGCCGGGCGTGAGCGGCGTTGCGCTGTCGAGCCCGCAGTTCGAGGCGATCACGGTGCGCGTCGGGCAGCAGGACGGCAGCTACCGCCTGCTGCACATCGCCGCGCCGGGCGCGGGTTCGGGCGACGGCGCGTCGTTCTACGTGAAGTCGCTGAAGCTGAACGGCACGTCGTGGCCCGCCGCGTGGCTGCCGCTCGAGCACATCGCGAAGGGCGGGAAGCTTACGTACGCGATGACGGCGGATGCGAGCGCCGCGACGTGGGGCGCCGATGCATCTGCGATGCCGTCGTTCCCGCGGGCGGCGGGCGCGCAGTAGGGCGGGAGGATCGAAGAGCGGTTCTTGCCGACAGGATCGACGCGGAGAGAGGGAGGGACGAACGGATGAAGCTACGTCACGTGGTGGGTATCGGGTGCCTTGCCGTGTTGTCGGGGTGCGGGGGCGATCAGGGGGCGACAGATGCGAGCGTGCTCGCGCAGATGTCGAACGCACCGGGCAACCAGAAAGATCAAGGCAACCAGAACGACCAGGGCGATCAGAACGATCAGGGGGAAAACGGCGGCGCGCACAAGCGATCGGTGCTGCGCAGCGTCGATCCGATGATCGGCACGGCCAACCTCGACATCAACGCGGACTGGAGCAGCGGCGTGCGCGGCCACGGCCACGTGTATCCGGGCGCGACCGTGCCGTTCAGCATGGTGCAGCTCGGGCCGGACACGACCGGCGGCGCGCATACGCTGCCGTGGAACTGGGATCGCACGTCGGGCTACCAGTACGACGATCCGTTCATTACCGGTTTCACGCATACGCATCTGTCGGGAACCGGCATCGGCTCGGGCGGTGAAGTGCGGTTCCTGCCGACGCTCGCGCCGGTCGATACCGCGACGCTGGCCAAGGTTGCCGCCGATGCATCGATCACCTACGACGCGTCGTTCAGCCACGACGACGAAACCGCGAGCCCCGGCTACTACCGCGTGAAGCTGGCGCCGGTCGGCAGCGGCAACACGCCGTGGAACGTGCAGGGCGCGAAGATTCTCGCGGAAATGACGGCGACCACGCACGCGGGCGTGCATCGCTACACGTACTTCCCGAGCGCGGCGACGCAGAAACGCAGCATGATCGTGAGCATCGACAACCCGATCGGTGGCTCGACCGCGAGCGGCAAGATCCAGGTCGTCGACGCGCGGACGATCGCCGGCTGGCAGTTCACCAACAACTGGGCGAACAACAAGCCGACGTATTTCGTCGCGCGGTTCTCGAAGCCGTTCGATACGCAGCACGTCGCGTTCAGCGCGGACGGCTTCAAGGCGTACCTGACGTTCGCCGACGGCGGCGACGGCGGCGCGGTCGCGGTGAAGGTCGGCATCTCGCCGTCGAGCATCACGGATGCGCAGGCCAATCTCGCGTCGGAAGTCGGCGCGAAGTCGTTCGACCAGGTGCGCGGCGCGGCGGAGCGCGCGTGGAGCGCCGCGCTCGATCGGGTCCGGATCAAGGGCGGCAGCGCCGACCAGCGGACGATGTTCTACACGTCGCTGTACCGCACGATGCTCGCGCCGACGGTCTACAACAACGCGGACGGCAGCTACGTCGGCATGGATTCGTCGAACGACGGCACGACGTCGCCGCCGACCACCAGCAAGCATGCGAACCCGGGCTTCGACTATTCGTCGACGTTCTCGCTGTGGGACACGTTCCGCGCCGAGGCGCCGCTCATGACGCTGGTGCAGCCCGAGCGCGTCGACGGCTGGGTCAAGTCGCTGCTGACGCAGTTCGCGCAGAACGGCAAGGGCGAACTGCCGGTGTGGCCGCTCGCGCAAACGGAAACCTTCACGATGGCTGGCCACCCGTCGATTCCGATGATCGCGGATGCGTACCTGAAGCACCTGACGAGCGCGGGCATCGACGACATCTGGACCGCGTTGACGACCACGCAGCGCGCGAGCGCGCACGGCTTCGACCAGTATCGCCAGCGCGGCTACGTCTATGCGGGCGACAACGCGTCGGTGTCGACCACGCAGGATTATGCGTTCGACGACTGGGCGACGGCCGCGGTCGGCAAGGCGGCCGGCAAGAGCACGGCCGACTACCAGCCTTATCTGACGCGCAGCCAGAACTACCGGAACGTGTTCAACCCGGCGCCGAACAACGGCTGGAAATTCTCGCAGCCGAAGGATGCGCAGGGCAACTGGGTCGCGGGCTTCGATCCGACGGCCGCCGAAAAGACCGACTTCTCCGAATCGAATTCGTGGGTCGACACGTGGAACATCTTCCACGACTTCCCGGGATTGATCACGCTGCTCGGCGGCAAAAGCCAGTTCATCGCGCAGCTCGACCGCACGTTCGATCCGGCCAACCCGCTGACCTTCCAGTACAACCAGGGCTTCCCGGACCTGACCGGCCGCAGCGGCCAGTTCTTCGCGGGCAACGAACCGGCGAACCACCTGCCGTACCTGTACGACGTCACCGGCATGCCGTCGAAGACGCAGGACCGCGTGCGCACGGTGATGGACGACATGTACTCGCTGACGCTCACGGCCGGCGATCGTGCATTGCTGAGCGGCGACAGCCTGAAGGCCGCGCTGAACGATCCGCGACGCGTGCGCGATGCGGCGATTCCCGGCAACGACGACTGCGGCCAGTTGTCCGCGTGGTACGTGCTGTCCGCGCTCGGCATCTATTCGCTGAATCCCGTGGGCGGCGTGTTCTATTTCGGCACGCCGCTGTTCGAGGAGGTGTCGATCGACATCCCGATGGCATCAGGCAGCAGCGCCGGCGGCGCGTTGAAGTTCGGCGGTGCGCGACGCTTCACGATCACCGCGCATACGGCGTCGGGCGCCGCACCGTCGTCGGTCAATCGCTACGTGCAGTCGGTCAGCCTGAACGGCACGCCGCTGCATCGGCCATACATCACCTATGACGAGATGAAGGCGGGCGGCAGGCTCGATTTCGTGATGGGCTCGACGCCGAACGATGCGTGGGTCGGCCAGTGGAACGGCCAGGATCCGAACAGTGCGCTCGCGCCGGCGCTGGCGTTGATCAACTAGTCGGCAGGGACGCCGTAACAAGGTCGCCTTGATTTCGGCGCACATTTGCCGGATTCCGGCAGTACGCCGAGCCCGGCGAGAAGACGGGCCGCAGAGCAACGCGGTCGCTACCTGTACGGGGAACGGTGACGGCAACCGGCCGCACGCCAAGTGTCGACACACCGTCGCGCCGCTTGCGCTCGACTAATGCGGCTTCGCTGTTTGGGGACGTATCAAGTTGACTGACTCGCCGTCACTTGGGTTTCGAGTGGAGCGGTCAGTAGCGGCTTCACCCTTTGACCGGTTTGCCTCTCGCTCACCACTACCGCTATTGCGAAGATGGGCAAATTGCCTTACAATTAATTGAAAAGTAAGGAGATATCGTGTTCGAAGCCACACTTACAAGCAAGGGGCAACTTACATTGCCGGCCGGCATCCGGCATGCGCTTGGCCTCGCCGCAGGCGTGCGGATTGTCTTCACACCACTGGATGACGGTACGGTCATTTTGCGCGCCAAAACCCGCAGCCTGCTTGATTTGCAAGGTGCCCTACCGTCGATCACAAGTGTGCCAATCGATGCCATGGGGATAGGCGACGCTTGATGCCCAGTCTTGATACAAATATTCTGGTGCGTTGGTTGACCAATGACGACGTTGACCAAGTCGCGCATGTCCGTGAGCTGTTTGCCGCTTCGGCTGGACAAGCGGACGCATTCTACATACCGGTAACTGTGATGCTCGAACTCGAATGGGTTCTGCGATCGCGCTATAAATTCGACCGCCAGCAGATCCTGACTGCGCTCACGGCCCTGCTCGAGACGCGGGAACTGAGTTTTGAAGCGGAGGGTGCGCTTGAACGTGCGCTGCACATGTATCGCGAGCATGGCGGGGATTTCGCAGACTGCCTGCACGTCGGTCAGGCTAGTGCAGCTGGTCGGGCACCTCTACTCACGTTCGACGAGCGTGCTGCACGGTTGCCTGGCGCCGAAATTCTTGGTGCGGGGCGAGCGCAGTTGCTATGAGTCCTGCAGGATTGCGGTGATGTCGGCCGTACGTCGCTTAAGAGTCGCAATAGGCAGAACGGGTTCTACTAGAACGTCCTTTTAGGTCCTTCGTGGATGTGATCTTGTCGTTGTCGCCATCACATTCGTGTCCAGTTGCATCGTCGCCTATGATGCGGGAACGCCACTAACTGGGTTCCACGCCATGGACGCGCCGCTGCCGCCGATGTCTGCCCCGATTGCCGAAACGACACCTGAGACCGAAGCCGCCGGCGAGCCGCGCGCGTCGCGCGTGCACCGGCCGGTCGCGCTCGTCACCGGCTCGACGTCGGGAATCGGCGCGGCCGTCGCACGGCGTCTCGCGGCCGACGGCTACGCGGTGATCCTGCATTCGCGCAGCTCGGCCGACACCGGGCGGGCGATGGCACGCGAACTCGGCGGTGCATATGTGCAGGCCGATCTCGCCGACGATGCCGAGCGCGTGCGGCTGATCCGCGATGCGCTCGCCGTGCACGGGCGGCTCGACGTGCTCGTCAACAACGCGGGCGTCAGCCGCGTGATTCCGCATGACGACCTCGCGGCGGCCACACCCGACGTGTGGCGCGAAATGCATGAAATCAACGTGATCGCGCCGTTCCGGCTGGTGGCCGAAGCGGAGGCGGCGCTGCGCGAAGCGGCGTCGCACGGGCGGGCCGGGTGCGTCGTGAACGTTAGCTCGCATGCAGGCATGCGCCCGAAGGGCGCATCGATCCCGTATGCGGCCGCGAAGGCCGCGCTCAATCACACGACACGGCTGCTCGCCCGCACGCTCGCGCCGGCGATTCGCGTCAATGCGGTCGCGCCGGGGCTCGTCGATACGCCGCTGACCGCCGACTGGACGGACGCGCAGCAGCTCTGGCGCGAGCGCGCGCCGATGCGTCGCGCGGCGACGCCGGACGATATCGCGCAGACGGTCGCGATGCTCGTCGCCTCCGATTACGTGACGGGCGAGATCGTGATGCTCGACGGCGGGTTGAATCTGACTTGATGGGGTGACGGGCGACGGCTGACGCGGTGAACCGGCGGCGCGCGCATCGTATGCGCCGCCGCAGGGTTTGTTCGAACGCGCGATCGATCAGCCGAGGTTCGACCGCAGCCGTGCGAGCGCCTGATCGTGCGTGCGCTCGAACTTCAGCGGCGTGACCGCGATATACCCTTCGCCCAGCGCGACCGTTTCCGAACCCGCATCGTCGTCGCGCGGCGCGCGCGCGAGCTTCAGCCAGTGATAGTCGATCTCGCGCGGGTCGCGTCCCGACACGATCTCGACGCCCTGCAGCGTGCCGGCGCCCTGGTTCGTCACCTTCAGGGCGCGTACGTCGTCGGCCGGCCGCGGCGGGAAATTCACGTTGAGGCATGCGTCGCTGTCCCAGCCGGCGGCGACGAGCCGGCGGATCACGTCCGGCGCATGCGCGAGTGCGGTACCCCACGGCACCGCGTTGCGATCGGTGAAGGCCTGGCTCAGCGCGATGGCCGGCACGCCGACGAGCATGCTCGTCATCGCCGCGCCGACCGTACCGGAAAACACCGTTTCGGTGCCGAGGTTCGCGCCGCGATTCACGCCGGACAGCACGACGTCGGGCCGCGCGCCCTTCATCAGGTGGCTGACCGCGATCGCGACGCAGTCGCCGGGCGTGCCGCGCACCGCGAAGCGGCGCTCGCCCTTGCGATGCACGCGCAGCGGTTCGTGCAGGCTCAGCGAATGCGACGTGCCGCTCTGGTCTTCGGCCGGCGCCACGATCCACACTTCGCGCGCGAGTTGCGTGGCGACCTGTTCGAGTATGTCGAGGCCGGGGGCGTCGAATCCGTCGTCGTTGGTGAGCAGGACACGGTCGAACAGCGGGCGGGTTGCTTGCATCGGGACGATCCTCGTGAAAGGCAATGAGCGGGGAAGTGCGGCATGGCGCAAGCCACAAGGCTAGCACTCCGGCGTGAGGATCGTCGTGTCGCGCCCGTGGCGCCGGTCGGCGCGGACGCGAAAACGGGCGCATCGTGCGCCCGTTCGTCGTGTCGTGGAATGTGCGTGCCGGTGTGGCGGGCCGGAACCGTTCAGCCGAGCAGGTAGCGCAGCAGGCCGGCCGACGCGACGCCGACGATGACGGTCGGCAGAATCGACAGGCGCGTCGCCGCAAGCAGCGTGACCGCGAGCGCGAGCAAGTCGGCCGGGCGCGTCGACACGAAGGCCGGCGCGATCACCGAGATCAGCACGCAGCCCGGCACGTTCTCCATCACCGACGCCATTCGCGGGCTCAGTGTGCGGTTGCGCAGCAGCACGTAGCCGAGGATGCGCGACAGGTAGGTGGTCGACGCCATCAGCACGATCGTCGCGACGGTGCCGAAATCCGGAAGCTCAGGCATCGCGCGGCTCCCACAGCAGCGCGGAGATCAGCCCCGCGCAGGCGCCGGCCGCGACGTACCACGCACCGGGCAGCGCGAGATGGGTAGCCGCCGCGACGACGAGGCTCACGAACCACGGACGGCTCGCGCGCACCCCTTTCCACATCCCGCGCAGCAGCACCAGAAACACGGCCGTGAACGCCATGTCGAAGCCGTACTGTTCGACGTTGCCGATCGTCGGGCCGACCGCCGCGCCGAGCGTCGTCATCGAGATCCACGTCAGGTAGAGCCCGATGCAGATGCCCGCGTAATAGGGCACGCTGATGTGCGTGGCCGAGCGCTCGCGCGCGTCGGCGAGCGACATCGCCCAGCTCTCGTCGCACATGAAGAACAGCGCGACGAACGCGTGGCGGCGCGGCAGGCGGCGGATATACGGCTCGAACGCGGCGCCCATCAGGATGTGGCGCGAATTCACGAGAAACGACATCGCGACGATCAGCGCGATGTGCGGCGGCGACGTCCACAGATGGATCGCCGCGAATTCGGAGCCGCCGCCGAAGTTCAGGCCCGTCATCATCGGCACTTCGAACAGGCTCAGCCCTTTCTGCGCGGCCTGCGCGCCCAGCACCAGCGCGAACGGCACGAAACCCAGCATGACGGGCAGCGCCGCGCGCAAACCGCGGCCCATCTCGGCGACATAGGCGGGCTTGTCGCGAAGCCCGGACGACGTTGAAACGCTACTGCTCATCACTCCTCCTTCGGGGGAGGGATTGTCTGCTTTTTTGACTCGAATCGGGTTGCGTTGTCGCCAGATTTTTCCCAAAATTTGGCATTGAACGCGTGATACGCGAATTTTTTGGAATCGGATGCCACATGAAACTTGACGCTATCGACCGCCGGATTCTGAGCGCGCTGCAGCGCGACGGCCGCATGCAGAACGTGGAACTCGCGCACGAGGTCGGGCTGTCGCCGTCGCCGTGCCTGCGGCGCGTGCGGCTCCTCGAGGAAGCCGGCGTGATCGAGAAATACGTGGCCGTGCTGAACCCGGCGAAGGTCGGCAAGGGGCTGACGATCTTCACCCGCGTATGGCTGAAGGGGCAGGACGCGGAATCGGTGAACCGTTTCGCCGAGGCCGTCCAGCAGATGCCGGAAGTCGTCGAATGCCACCTGATGGCCGGCGACTGCGATTTCCTGCTGCGCGTCGTCGCGGCCGACATCGACGATTACCGGCGCTTCCAGATGGAATACCTGACGCGCATCCCCGGCGTGCTCAGCGTGAAGACCGACATTCCGATGCAGAAGGTCAAGCTCACGTCGGCGCTACCCACCTGAAGCGGGGCGACGCGCGGGGCGCGTGACGATGCGTCGACGATGAGCGGCATTGCACGGTGACAATCGCCCGATACACTGACGGAGTGAGTCGCATCGCCTGCATTGCCGGCACGGTCATGCGGTGTTCGATGTGCAAGCAACTAACGGTCAATGCCGACGCGCTCGGCCGAGCGGCGCTGCGTAGCGCGCCGGGTTACGCGTCGACGCGAATGCGTTTTTTCCTGTCAAGCCCTACATGCAGCCATTCAATACGCCGTGGAATTCGCTGGAAATCGTCAAGCTCGTGCTCGGCGTGCTGACGCCGTTGTCGGTCGCGTGTCTCGGCTGGCTCGTCGCGCGCCGGCTGAAGCGGCTCGAGCTCGTGCAGTGGACCAACCAGCGGCTGATCGAGAAGCGGCTCGCGCTGTACGACGCGGTCGCGCCGCAGCTCAATGCGCTGCTGTGCTTCTACACGTGGATCGGCTACTGGAAGGACATCTCGCCGGACGACGTGATCCGCGCGAAGCGCGACCTCGACCGCACGTTCCACATCTACCGCTACCTGTTCGACGACGACGTGTACGACGCGTATCACACGTTCATCCACGCGCTGTTCGAGATGCATACGGGGCCGGGCCGCGACGCGCGGATCCGCTCGCTGATCCAGGCGCCCGACGGCGACCGCAGCGTGCACGGTTCGTATGAATGGAAGCCGGTGTGGTCCGAGCGTTTCTCGACCGCGAATGTCGTGTCGAAGGACGACGTGCTGCGGCATTACACGCGGTTGATGGAGCGGCTGCGCGTGGCGCTGGGTGCGACGCGCTGAAGGGTGCTGGGTTCGGGCGCTTCGCGTGTCACGCCAGTATCGAAATCCGCCACCCGGCGGCGCGGATTCCAGCCCTTGCAGATGAAGCGGATGCGGCGTGCGGCTGCGCCTGCCATGCTCGCGTCATGTCCACTCGCGCGAGGTTCGTATGGTCGTCGACCCGGGCCGCCAGCCGCTTCTGATCCGTTCGCCCGGCGCGCGCCGGCGGCGGCTCCTTTCCGCCGGCGCTCCCGACTCGCTTGCCGAGCCGTTGCCGGCCGAACCGGAAATCGGCGACATCGTCTTCATCCGCGTCACCGTGCGGCCGTTTCTCGAAGTGGCGAGCGCGACGCGTTCATGGACGAATCACGTCGGCATCGTCGTCGGCGAGCGCGGCGGCGAGACGCTGATCGCCGAAAGCACGTTTCCGCTGTCGCGCGTCACGACGATGTCGCGGGTTCTCGCGCGCTCCGATCGCGGCGCATGCGTGATCGCGCGGCTCAGGCAGCCGCTCGACGCCGCGCAGCGTCGCGAACTCGTCGCCGCGGCGATGCGCCGGATCGGTGTGGTCTACGACACGGGTTTCAATCTCGCGTCGCGCCGGCAGTTCTGCTCACGTTTCGTGCGCGAGGTTGTGTGCGATGCGACGCGGATCGTGCTCGGCGACGTCGAGACCTTCGACACGCTGCTGCACCGGAATCCCGATCATCCGCTCGGCTTCTGGAGGATCTGGTATTTCGGCCGGATTCCGTGGCACCGCCGCACGGTGACGCCGGCAAGCATCCTCGATAGCGGTTCGTTGCGCGTGGTGATGGACACGCGTGATTCGGGCACCGGTCGCGACGGCTGACGGCCTCGTGTGTCGTCGGGGCTCGCACGGTTCCGTTCGCGCTGCTGGCTGCCCTCAGTGCCGTCCCGCCATCGCGAGCCGCGCCGCCAGCCCCACGAACACCGACCCCAGCAGATACTGCGGCACCTTCGACGGCCGGCGGCGCGCGCCGATCCGCTGGCTCAGCCGGCTCGCGGACAGAATCACCGCGCCGTTTACGACGAGCCCGATCAGGTTGAGCACCGTCGCCAGCACGAGAATCTGCACGGCGATCGAACCCTGCTCGGGCCGCACGAACTGCGGGAACAGCGCGAGCACGAACAGCGCCATCTTCGGGTTCAGCAGGTTGGTCGTCAGCCCCTGGCGGAAGATCGTCGCGGTCGAGCGGCGACGTTGCGACGCGACCGGCGACAGCGCGGTCGCGTCCGAACGGAACGTTTTCCAGGCGAGATACAGCAGATACGCGGCGCCGGCGAAGCGCACGACGTCATACGCGAGCGGCACCGCGACGAAGAGCTGCGACAGACCGAACGCGGCCGCCAGCGCGTGGCAGTAGGTGCCGGCCTGAATGCCCGCGAGCGTCGCGAAGCCGGCGCGCCGGCCCTGGCTCACGCTGCGGGACGCGATCAGCAACATGTCGGGGCCGGGCGTGATGGTCAGCGCGAGACACGCGCCGGAGAACAGCGCGAGCGTGGAGAGGTCGATCATGGCAGTCCCTTTTGCTGGTGCGGCGTAAAAGGGAACTCAGTGTAGGAGGGCGCGCGAGGCCGGTCAATCGAGCGAACGGACGATGGCCTGGCGGCACGGATCGCATGACGCATGCATTGCGCATGCGCCGCCTGCACGCCGTTCACTGCTTGCGACAGGCAACCTGATAGTCGATCACGGTGTTCTCGGAAGGCCGGTCCGGCTCGCCGCCCACCGTCGTCACGCCGAGCACGCCGGCCGCATTCCGGTAGCGCAGCGCGCAATACCCGACGCCGGTGCCCGAGCACGCTTCGGCTTCGATAATGCCGTGCTTCGCGAGCGTTGCAGCCCCGTCCATCGCGTCCGGCTTCTCGCGCGGCCGCAGCGGTTGCCAGCCATGCGCGATCAGTATCTTGCGGGCCGCGTCGAGCGGCTTGCCGTATACGTTCGGCACGACCGCGCGGCCGCTGCAGTGCGTGCTTTCGGCGGCTACGCGGGTCAGCCGCAGGCCGCCGTTTTCCTCGTGCAGCTCGCCGACGGGCGCTCCGGGGCCGTCGCCGCCCCAGACGAGCAGTGCACCGTTTTCCAGACGATCGACCGAGCCGAGCTGCCAGCCTGCCTTGCGCGCCGTGTAGCCGAGCGCGACGAGCGTCGCGCCGTCGAATACGCCGAGGTTGCCGTTGCGCGCGAAACAGATCGCGCTCGTGCCGGCGTTGAATCCGCTCGCGAAGCTCACGACCGTGTAGTGCCCGAGCGGTGCCTCGGATGTCACGATCCAGTCGCGCTTCGCGACTTCGCGGCCGGCCGCCGTGGTCGACTTCGCGCGATATTGCGTGCAGAACGGATCGAGCGAACCGCTTTCAGGCGAGTGCGGCAGCGTGCCGAGCGGCACGAGCGACGCTCCGGCGATATCGGAGGCCGTGCGCAGCGGCTCGGCCGATGCCGTGCCGCCGAACGTGGCGCCGGCAAGTACCGCGATCGAAACGATCGACGCCAGATGCCGGCTGAGCGGTGAGGCAACGGAAGGAAGCACGCTGGTTGTCTCTGGGGAAAGTGGGACGGGCGGGGCAAGCGCTTTTTCGCCGGTCCGCCACGGTCGCGCGCGCCGCCTGGCGGCACGCGTGCGTGTCGCCGCCGACTCAGTCCTTCGCGACGACGTCGATGCGCAGTGCGTCGCCGCCGGCCACGATCGCCAGCAGACGATCGACGTTCGGGTGCGCGCCCGGACGATTGCGCGCGTCGGCCGTATGCTCGGCGAACACCGCGAGGCCGTGCTCGGCCGCTTTCGCGTCGAGCGTGCCGAACGTCTGCTTCAGATAGTGGTACACCGCGAGCGAGCCCTGCTTGCCCGGCTGGTTCTCGATGGTCGCGGCCACGTCGCCGTTCGCGCCGACGAGATCGATGCGCGCGATGCCGTCGATGGCCGGCAGTTGCGCGAGGTTGTCCTTGAATACTTCGGTCGGTTGAATCACTGAAAACACTCCGTCGGTTCGGTCATGGGCCAAGGTGCGTGGCCGGCCGTATCTTATCCGATCGGCCTCGGTGCGCCGGCCCGCGTGCCGGTGCCGGCCGTGCGCCACGCGAGCGCCGCGCCCGCGAGCTGCAGCGTGCTG
>NZ_BCPO01000169.1:0-6625 GCF_016586105.1 Burkholderia sp. E168m15 | reverse complement strand
AGCCCGAGCCCCATCAGCGCGACGCAGCCAGCGCCGGCCGTGCGTGCGCCGACGCGGGCCGCAACGGCACCGGAGCCGAACGACACGAGCGCGAACGGCACCGACATCGGCAGCAGCGCGAGGCCGGCACCGGTGGCATCGAGCACGTGGTGGCTTTGCCATGCGAGCGGCAGCACGAACAGCATCCCGTAGCCGCCGAACGTCATCGCGCCGTTGCCGACCAGCATCCCGCGGAACGCGCGATTCGCGAACAGGTCGAGCGGCACGAGCGCGGCCGTGCCGAGCCGCCGTTCGATCCGCACGAACAGCGCGATCGCGGCCGCGCCGGTCCCGATCAGCAGCGGCGCGCGCAGCGGGTCGTGGCGCGCGTCGATCGTCGCGAATACGACGCAGCCGATCGCGATCGCACCGAGCACCTGGGCGGCCGGATCGAAGCGCCGGCCCCGCGGATCGGCCGATTCCGGCACGACGGCGCTGGCGAGTGCGATCGCGGCGATGCCGAACGGAATCACGACGCCGAAGATGCTGCGCCAGCCGAACGCGTGGATCAGCACGCCGCCGAGCGTCGGGCCGACGATCATCGCGATGCCGCCGCACGCGGCCCAGATGCCGAGCGCGCGTGCGCGTTCGGCCGGATCGCGCCAGAGCACGCGGACGATCGCGAGCGACGCGGGGATCAGCAGCGCGGCGCCCGCGCCGGCGAGCGTGCGGCCCGCGATCAGCACGCCAGCGTCGGCGCGAGCGCGCACACGACCGACGCGCCGCTCAACACCGTCGCGCCGAGCACGAATGCACGCCGCCGGCCGTACAGGTCGTCGATCAGGCCGCCCGTGAGCAGCAGCAGCACCGCATACGCGAGGTTGTACGCGTCGATCACCCACTGCAGCGCGGCGACGCGGGCGCCGAACGCGGCGCCGATCGGTTCGGTCGCGAGATTGACGATCGCCGTGTCGATCTGCGCGATCAGCACGGCGATGCACAGCGCCGGCAGTACGAGGCGGTGCCGGGCCGGCGCGGCGACATCGGCCGCACGGGTGGCAGCAGGGCGGCGTATCGAATTCACAGGCGTTCTCCCGCGCGCTTCATTACCGTGCGCTACCGGCCAGCGTGCCCGCGTCGCGCGAACGCTCGATGTCGGGGCTGCGATACGCGCGTTCGGGAATTTCGGCGAGCCGCGACGGATGCACCTGCCGCGGCGCTAGCCCGTAGAACTTCTGGAAGCTCATGATCAGCGGCGACCACTTGTCCGGATCGATGCGGTCCGGATGACCGTCCATCAGCAGGTCGGGATGCACGTGCACGCGCTGGATGCGCAGCTCGAACACGCGGATGCGGCCGCGCAGGTCGGGCGTGTCCTCGCCGATTCCGTAGGTGGCCGCGACGACCGCCTCCATGTGCACCGGGCATTCGAGCGCGCGCGGCGGCGTGACGGTTTGCGATGCCGCTTCGGTCAGCCCGGCCGTGCCGAACTTGTCCGGTTCGAATACGTAGCCTTTCGCGCGCTTGCCGTCGGGTACCGGGTACGTGCCCGTCGTGCGCGCGATCCGGTCGACCGCGTCCGCCTGCGCCGACGACGGCAGGTTCAGCACGCATTCGCCGGTGCGCAGCAGGTTGCGGGTGGTTTGCGAACTGGCGGCGATGCCGATCACGCCGCGCCAGCCGAGCCAGAACGCGGACGAGATCGGCGCGAGATTGGCCGTGCCGTTTTCGTTCAGCGTGCTGACCAGCACGACGGGCGTGCCGAAGTAGAGGATGTTCGGTTCGGTGACGCAATGCGGCGCATTCATGGTCGAAGCCTCGTTGACGGGATCGGTTCCCATGCTGATCCCGTCGCGGCGATGCGGCGCTCCGATTCTTGTCGTGTCATTCCGGACGATGCGCGCGGACCGCGCCGGCAGCGCGCGGGCTTTTCCGCTACAGTAAGAAATCGAAGGCCGCACGCGCCCGCATCGCGCCGGCGCGTGCAGTCACGTTCCGCCAACGCACACGAGGGCCTGATGGACACCGAGCAACGCTATACCGCCAACGCGCCGACCCGCGCGGAAGTCGACGCACTGGGCGGCGCAACCGTCATCGAATTCGGCGCGAACTGGTGCGGGATCTGCGCAGGCGCGCAGCCTGCGATCACGGCGTCGTTCTCCGCGCATCCTGCCGTGCGGCACCTGAAGATCGAGGACGGCCCCGGCCGTCCGCTCGGCCGCTCGTTCGGCGTGAAGCTGTGGCCGACGCTGGTCTTCCTGCGCGATGGGGTCGAAGTCGCGCGCGTCGTGCGCCCCGCCGATGCGAAACAGATCGAAGCCGACGGCTTCGCCGCGCTGGCCTGAGGTCATGGCGATGCAACAGGCGATTACGCACGTCGGTGTCGATACGCGTGGCAGCGGGCTCGTCGAAGTCACGCCGCAGGTGCGCGCGTTCGTCGACCAGCAGGCGATCCGCACCGGCCTGCTCACCGTGTTCTGCCGCCATACGTCGGCGTCGCTGCTGATCCAGGAGAATGCGGACCCGTCGGTGCAGCGCGATATCGAACGCTATTTCGCGACACTCGCGCCCGAGGATGACACGCGCTATGAACACGACACCGAAGGCGCCGACGACATGCCCGCGCATCTGCGCACGGCGCTCACGCAGGTGCAGTTGTCGATTCCGGTCGAGCACGGACGCATGGTGCTCGGCACGTGGCAGGGGATTTACGTGTTCGAGCATCGCCGCGCGGCGCACCGGCGTGACATCGTGCTGCATCTGATCGGCGAATAAGCGAGCGGACGAGCGGTAGGAAACGCGTGACGCCGCGCTCAGGCGAGCAGCTTCTCGACGAGCGCGCCGAGTTCGCGAAGGTGAACCGGCTTCGGCAGGAACGCGTCGAATACCCGCTGGTTCTCGCGCAGCGCGGCCGATTCATACGCGCTGACGCCGAGGATCGCCGGACGCCGGCCATCGCCATTGCCATTGCCATCGGGTTGCGCCATCGCGCGAATGCGCCGCGCCACGTCGAATCCGCTCAGGTCCGGCAGTTCGAGATCGAGCACGACGAGATCGTAGCGGCCCGTACCGAAGCGCGCGGCGCCTTCCTGCCCGGTGCCGCACAGATCCACCTCGAGGCCGAGCGCCGACAGCATCGCGCCGAGCGTTTCGCGCGCGTTGTCGTTGTCGTCGACTATCAGCGCGCGCCGGCCGCAGTGCGCCGGTACGGGCGGCAGCGCGGGCGCATCGCCTGCCACGGTGCCGGCCGTGTCGACGCCCGGCACTTCGACGGGTAGCGTCACGACGAACTCGCTGCCTTCGCCGACCACGCTGCGCACGTCCACATGCCCGCGCAGCGTCGTCACGATTTCGCGCACGACCGCGAGCCCCATGCCGATCCCGTCCACGTGCAGCCCGACCGCGTCGTTCGCGCGATAGAACGGCTCGAAGATCTTCGACAGATGTTGCTTCGCGATGCCCGCGCCGGTGTCGCGTACGGCGATCCTCACCTGCTGGCCGGCCGGCGCATCGGCGAGCGTGATCGCCACCGTGATCGAGCCGCCGGTCGTGTACTTGACCGAGTTTTCGATCAGGTTCGACAGCACCTGTCGCAGCAGCTTGCGATCTGAGCAGATCGCGAGGCCGGCCGGCTCGACGTGCTGCGTGACCGTGATCCGTTTCGTCGCGATCCTCTCGCGCAGCGGTTCGAGCACTTCGGCAAGCAGCGGCGCGATGCCGACGGTATCGAGTTCGGCGACGCGCTTCGTCGAGCGCAGCTTGATGTAGTCGGTGAGGTCCTTGACGAGCGCCTCCAGCGACAGCGCGGAATTCTGCAGCCGCCGGATCGTCTTCAGGTTCGCATCCGATTGCGGGCGCGCGAGCAGGATCTCGATCGATCCGCAGATCGCCTGCAGCGGCGTGCGCAGCTCGTGGCTGACCATCCCGAGGAACGCGTTCTTCGCCTCGATCATCTCGAACGCGCGGTCGGACGCCTTGCGCTCCGCATCGAGCGCCGCGTTTTGCCGCTCCAGCAGGTCGTCGCGCGTGCGCATCGTATAGAACAGCAGCAGGAACAGCGCGCACAGGATCACGCCGAGCACGATGCCGAGGATCAGGATCGCGCGCTGCTTGTCCTTCAGTTGATGGAACGTGAAATCGCGCTGCGCCATTTCGATCGCGCGGAAGTAGTTCGCGAGGCCGTTGACTTTCGGCCAGTACGCGTTGACTTCGTCGATCACCTGACGCGCCTGCTTCGGCGAGTCGCGCAGTAGCGGCACCTCGCGCTTCAGGCGCGTCATGAATTCGCCGAGCGCGTCGATCTCATTGCGCGCGCGCGGGATGCGCAGCCAGTATTGGGACACTTCCGAGGGCCGCTGCAGGAACCCGAACGACACCGACAGGCTGTCGAGCTGCATCTGCAGGTGATCGAAGTCATCGTCCTCGCGCGTCGCGTAGAGAATCAGCTGGCGATCGAAGCGGGTATACACGTTGCGGTATTGCGCGGCGGTCCAGAACACGCCTTCGCGCGGCCCCTCGAGCACGCCCTCGTTGACCGAGGTGGCGAGGAGATCCCACAGCAGGAACGCCCACGCGGCGAACCCCATGATCCACAGCGAGCCGAGGACCAGGATGATTTTTCTATTTTTCCATCGCCGCCGCGTCATGTCACTTCACGGTCAGACCGATGATCTGCCACGCGAACTTGGCCTCGCCGAGCGGCGTCTTCAGCTCGTCGGGATACTGGTCGCGCGGATACATGATCCACAGCGGGCCGTAGTTGTCGTTGCCGAGCACCTTGCCGTTCATCGTCCGCGCGAGGATCACGCCGTATTTGTCGGCGTCCGACACGGGAATCGTGAACGTGTATTCGTCGATGCAGCGAAATTCGATCTGCGTGCCGTGCGCGCCGACCGTCTTCAGCACGTCGGACAGGCGCGGGCCGGTGAAGGTCGCCTTCGGCGTCCAGCTCGTCGACGTGACGATCGTATGCTGCGGCAGCGCCATCAGCGCCTGCTCGGAAAAGACGTAGGTCATCTTCCCCTGCTGGTTGCTCTTGCTGATCTTGCCGTCGACGGTAAACGTGAACGACGCCGCCGCCCACGCCGCGACGGTCATCCCGAGCAGGCATGCCGTCAGCAGGCTTTTGATCCAGATGGTTGAAACGCGCATGTCTTTCCCTCGGTCTGGTGGTGCGGGTAGCGGGTTGTCGTTCCGGCCGCGGTTTCCGGTTCTCAGTTCGCGGCCGACGCCGCCGGCAGCGTGAGTTTCAGTTCGCGGGCGACTTCCGCGAACAGGATCGGCAGGCGCACCGGCTTTTCTTCGCAGCGCGCGTTGTAGTGCGACACGATGTGCGCGATTTCGTCCTCGCTCGCTTCGCCGGTCGAGATCTTGCCGGTCAGCAGGAAGATCGGCGCGCCGCTGTTCTCGCTCGAGCGGATGCCGCGCACGAGTTCGGCGGCCGTCTGGTCGCCGAGCATCCAGTCGAGGATGTAGCCGTCGAAATCCTCGACCTCCAGCGCCTTGCGGAAGCTCGCGCCGTCGAAGTACGGAATCGCGTTCACGCCTTTCTCGATGAAATATTCACAGACCGTTTCGGCGACGTCGTGCGAATCGTCGACCACGGCGATCCGCGCCGCATACACGTTCGGCTGCGCCGAGCGCAGCTCGATCACGTCGACCGGATACGTGCGGCCCTCGCGCGCGTGCTCGCGCTCGGTGACGATCCATTCGCCCTGCCACTGCAGCGCGACGAAATCCGTTTCGATCTGGCTGGTGGCCTTCGTCGAGATCGCGGCGCGGCAGCGCAAGCGCTTCGACTCGATCACGAATGTCGCGTCGATCATCTCGGCCGCGGCCGGCTGCGTGCCCTTGTCGTCGAGCAGGATCGCGGGCGGCACGCCGAAGTGCGTCGCGATGTCCTGCAACTGCGACAGGTTCCACGGGATCAAGCCCTTCATCTTGCGCGTGACGACCGAGAAACTCAGCCCGAGCACGTTGGCGATCGTCGTGTTGTGACTTCGCGGCGGAATGCCGTTCCGGTTCAGGAGATCGCGCACCTTGTTGGCGGTGATGAGATCGACGTTGGCCTGCTCGGTGGTGGACATCTCGATGGGGTCTCCAGGGTTTTTGGCGAGGGAGAGCATATCAAAACTGACGTGTCACGCAAACTTCAAACACGCCAAGGGCCTTGACATGCCGTTTTTCTCCATTATTATTGCTCACCACGTCACTATTGTTTGTTGCGTCATGTTTGGAGAGCGTTGCTGACCCCGGTCGGGCAGCGAAAATCGGCAGCAATGAAATAGTGATGGAACGATTCGAAGAGAGAACCTGAGAGAGCCTAGGACTGCGTGTCGGCGTTGGCGGATGAAATTGTATCCGCTGCGCCGCGCGCAACCAGGTACGAGCTCACGGGGTGGGATAGCTCGAAGAATTGCGGCGCCAATAAAACTTGAGGAAAGTACCCATGTATCGCCGTCTACTCGCACCGGGGCTGCTGTTGCTGTTGGCCGCGTGCGCGCAAGACCCGTCGGTCACCGCCAGCACGGTACGGATCTGCGACGACACAGGTTGTTCCGATCGCCCTAAAGATCAGGTCTCCTATCAAAAAAGGGACGATGCGGAAGAGCGGGACGATCCGCGCATCGCCGCGCTCAAGCAAACC
>NZ_BCPO01000168.1:0-100790 GCF_016586105.1 Burkholderia sp. E168m15 | reverse complement strand
GCGAAAACCCAGCCGAAGGCCGCCTACGACCTCGGCCTGCGCTATTTCCGCGGCGACGGCGTGCGCCAGGACAGCTATCAGGCGCTCAAGTGGATGCGCGAAGCGGCCGAGCGCGGCGACCTGAACGCGCAGAAGGCGCTCGGCAGTTTCTACCTGTTCGGTCTCGAGGAAATGGGCTCGGATGCGCGCGAAGCGGAGAAGTGGCTGTCGATCGCGGCCGCTCGCGGCGACAAGGAATCGAAAAAGCTGCTCGATCTCGCGCGCAAGGCGAAGAAAGAGGACGAAGAAGACTGGAAATGGCGCACGCAATGGCGTGACACCTATTACGGCTACTGGTACTCGGGCTATCCGTACTACGGCGTCTGGCAGCAGACGTACTGGTACTACTGACCGGGCATCGGGCAACGGGGCAGCCGCGGGGAGACCACCATCGCGCGCCACGCCGGGGGGCTTATCGAAGTTCGCACGGACACATAAGCCGAACAACGACTCTAATCGATCGACAACGACATGAAGACCAACCTTTCCCAACGTCTCACTCAAGGTGCGCTGGTGGCAGCGCTTGGCGCGTCCGTCGCGGGCTGCGGCGGCGTGGTGACGCCCGGCGGCCAGAACGCGGGCGTGACGGGCGCGGCGGCAGGCGGCGCGAGCGCCGGCGCCGATTCGCAACTGCAGCGCTGCACGTCGCCGCTCGGCACGATCGCCGTCGACGACGGCCGCAACGCCGACTGGTGGGGCCAGTTCGGCAGCGCCACCAAGGTGACGAGCATTGATCCGCTGCTGCGGCTGGCCGTGCAGCAGTCGAACTGTTTCGTGATCACGTCGATCGGCAACCAGAAGAGCGACGCGCGCCTGTCGCGCATCACGCAGCTGCAGCGCAACTCGGGCGAATACCGCGCGGGCTCGAAGCAGCAGAAGGGCCAGCGTGTCGCGGCCGACTACTACATGGAGCCGCAGATCGTGATCAACGATTCGCCGATCGGCGGGATCGGCAGCATGATCGGCGGGCTGATCGGCAACAGCGCGGTGGCGGCGGTGGCGGGCCACCTGCAGACGAAGGCGTCGGTGGTGACGCTGACGCTGTTCGACGTGCGCTCGGCGGTGCAGATCGCGGCGTCGGAAGGCAGCTCGACGGCGACGAACTACGGCGCGGCGCTGGGCGGCTTCGGCGGCGGCGTGGGCGGCGCGCTGGCGGGCTTCTCGTCGACGCCGGAAGGCAAGGCGACGGTCGTGGCGTTCATCGACGCGTACAACAAGATGGTCGTCGCGCTGCGCAGCTACAAGGCGCAGGACGTGAAGGGCGGGCTGGGCCGCGGTGGCCAGCTGCAGGTGAACTGACGTTGCCGGGCCGGCGGGATGCCGCCGGCCGATTCCTGATTTCTGATTCTTGATTCGTGATGGCCGGTGCGTGCGGCGTGATTCGCGCGTACGGGCTGCGTTCGTCCTGTTCGTTCAGAAGGTGACCCCGATGAAAGCCGTTGCACTGATCGCATTGACCTGCCTCGCGCTGACCGCTTGCGGCGGCGGTGACGACAATTCCTCGCCCGCGGCGTCCGGCGGATCGGGCACGAGCAACAACGGCGGAAGCGGCGGCACCGGTTCGGGCGGCACGGGTTCCGGCGGCAACGGCGGTTCGGGTGGCTCGGGCGGCAGCACGCTGACGTGGCGCTACGAGGCGCAGCCTGTCGCGGCCGATCGCGCGAGTTTCCTGACGCTGGTCAACAACGAAGGCGCGAAGGGCTATCGCTATCTGGGCGACTACTTCTACACCGCGGGCAACGGCGGAACGCAGTCGATCTTCGTGAACGACGGCACCGCGCAGACCTACACGTACCAGTTGCAGACGGCGCCGGCGGACATGACGTCCTTCGTCAACGCGGCCAACGCGCAAGGGGCGAGCGGCTACCGCTACGAAGGGCCGCTCACGTACGGCGATCTCTATCGCAAGGATGGCGGTTCGTCCGCCACCTACACGTACACGACGACCGGCCTGCCGGCCGATGCCAACGCGTTCCTCACGCAGGCGAACGGCCAGGGCCAGTCGGGCTACTGGTTCCTCGGCCCGCTGATGGTGGGCGCCGTGCAGGCGAACGTGTACATGAAGAACAACGCGTCGAACGCGACCTATACGTACGACGCGCTGGCGCCGACGTCGACGGTCAGCGACTTCGTCGCACAGGCCAACAGCGAAGGGGCGAAGGGTTATCGCGCGAAGGGCGGGATGGCATTCGGCACCGCGATCTCGTGGATCTACGTGAAGGACCAGACGCAGTCGCCGACCTTCTCGTACGAGTCGGCCGCGATCCAGTCGACCGGCGCGAGCTTCGTGCAGCAGGCGAATACGTTCGGCGCGCAGGGCGCCGCCTATCTGAGCGATATCGCGCTCGGCACCCCCGCGCCGGTGACGGCGTCGTTCTATTTCACGCCGAAGAACTGCACGGGCTTCCTGTGCACGACGCTAAATCCGCTCACGCAGAACTAAGCGGGCGCGTTGCCCGCTGCTGCATTGCGCGAGTCGTTGCAACTAGCACGATCCGAGCACGTTGAATCGAGTGCCTCAGGTGCGCCGCATCCGTGGACGCATCTTTTGCCGCCGGTTTGCCGGCGGCATTTCAATTTATACGTGTGTCGGTTTGGGTACCGGGGCCGTTGAGTGCGAACTGTCTCGAAAAGCGACGTCACCCGTTGCGAAAAATCCCGTTATACGCACTCAACGCCGGCGCCCCGCCGAGATGCGCATACAGCACCTTCGACCCCGGCTCGAATTCCCCGAGCCGCACCTTGTCGATCATCCCGTGCATCGATTTCCCTTCATAAACGGGATCGGTCAGCATGCCTTCCAGCCGTGCGCACAGCCGAATCGCTTCCAGCGTGCCGTCGCTCGGCAGACCATATTCGGGTCCGCCGTAACGCGTGTCGAGCACGACGTCCTGTTCGACGATATCGCGGCCCAGCTCGACCAGCTCGGCCGTATGCCGCGCGATGCGCGTGATCTGTTCGCGTGTCTGTTCCGGCTTCGCCGATGCGTCGATGCCGATCACGCGGTCCGCGCGTCCGTCGGCCGCGAAGCCCACGACCATTCCCGCCTGCGTGCTGCCCGTCACCGAGCAGACGACGACGTAGTCGAACTTGAAGCCGAGCTGCGCTTCCTGCGCCCGCACTTCTTCCGCGAAGCCGACGAACCCGAGCCCGCCGAGCGGATGCTCGGAGCAGCCGGCCGGAATCGGATACGGCTTGCCCCCCGCCTGTCGCACGCTCTCCATCGCTTCTTCCCAACTGCGGCGAATGCCGATGTCGAAACCGTCGGAGACGAGCCGCACGTCGGCGCCCATCATCCGCGACAACTGGATGTTGCCGACCCGGTCGTACACCGGATCTTCATAGTTGACCCAGTGCTCCTGCACGAGCACGCATTTCATTCCGAGATGCGCGGCGACGGCCGCGACCTGGCGGGTCTGGTTCGACTGCACGCCGCCGATCGACACGAGCGTGTCGGCGCCCTGCGCGAGCGCGTCGGGAACGAGATATTCGAGCTTGCGCGTCTTGTTGCCGCCGAATGCGAGGCCGCTGTTGCAGTCCTCGCGCTTCGCATACAGGTCGACCTTGCCGCCGAGATGCGCGCTCAGGCGCTTGAGCGGCTGGATGGGCGTCGGGCCGAACGTCAGCGGATAACGGGGGAAGCGTTGCAGATTCATCGGCGGGGCTCCGGAAGGGGAACAAGGCGGGAAATCGGATCGTTCGGGCGCGGCCGGCAGGCCGTGCGCCGATGACGAAAATGATAGGCAGAAGCGCGGGAAATGAGCTTGCGAAATGAATTGCGTCGACCTACTTTATCGACGCTGTGAATTAAAAATAAACAATTACGATTCGCTGAAAAGGAGATTGGCGCAATGAAATTAGACCGCGGCAGCGCATCACCCGCCGACGCCGCACCGGCGCTCGACCGCATCGACCGCGCGATCCTGCGGCAACTGCAGCAGGACGCCTCGATCTCGAACGTGAACCTCGCGGCGAAAGTGAAGCTGAGCGCGCCGGCATGCCTGCGGCGCGTCGAGCGGCTGAAGGAAATGGGGCTGATTCGCGGCATCGTCGCGCTGCTCGACCCGAAGCCGCTCGGTGCCGGGATGCTGGTCGTGATCGGCTTCGTGCTCGATCGCTCGACGCCGGAAACGTTCGCCGCGTTCGAGAAGGCCGCGCAGAAAGTGTCAGGGTGTGTCGAATGCCATGTCGTGACCGGCGAATTCGACTATTTCATGCTCGTTCGTACGCGCGACAACGACAGCTTCAATCGGCTGCATGCCGAACAGCTGCTGTACCTGCCCGGGGTACGGCAGGTGCGCTCGTTCATGGTGCTCAAGGAGATCCTGTCGACGCATGCGCTGCCGGTATAGCGCATGACGTCCGCGCGTGGCCGGGTGGACGCTTTCGGACGAAGCGGCGTCCGGTCGAGCTCGTGTCGGCCCGCGTGCACGGATTGCCCAGGCGGCAGCGACGCTCTTCCGATCGCGCGGAAAGAGCGGGCTGACCGCGCGAACGGGCCCGGCCGCGCTGTCGCGCATGCCATGCCGCTTGCACCGTCACGACGCCGCCCGGCGCGATCGCGTATGCTCGTCCCGTCATCTCGGCGAAGGCCGCAGGCGCCGCCGCCGGATCAATCGACGACCGATCAACGAGCGAGGGCATCATGGCAAGACAGACGATGGCGGAATACCTGGCGAAGACGCTGGCGGCAGCGGGCGTCGAGCGCATCTGGGGCGTGACGGGCGACAGCCTGAACGGCCTGTCGTTCAGCCTGAGCCAGCTCGGCTCGATCCGCTGGATGCACACGCGGCACGAGGAAAGCGCGGCGTTCGCGGCCGGCGCCGACGCCGCGTCGACCGGGCGGCTCGCGGTGTGCGCGGGCAGTTGCGGGCCCGGCAACCTGCACCTGATCAACGGGCTGTACGACTGCCACCGCAATCACCAGCCGGTGCTCGCGATCGCCGCGCACATTCCGTCGACCGAGATCGGTCTCGGCTATTTCCAGGAAACCCATCCGCAGGAGCTGTTCCGCGAATGCAGTCACTTCGCCGAGCTCGTGACGAACGCGTCGCAGTTTCCGCGCGTGCTGGCGCGGGCGATGCGCACCGCGATCGAGGAGCGCGGCGTGGCGGTGATCGTGCTGCCGGGCGACATCGCGCTCGGCGACGGCCCGGACGAGGCGCCGGCGTGGAGCGAATCGGCGCCGCCGTCGATCCTGCCGGCCGATGCCGATCTCGACCGGCTCGCGGCGCTGCTCAACGGGTCGGATGCGGTCACGCTGCTGTGCGGCAGCGGCACGCAGGGCGCGCACGACGAGGTGGTCGCGCTGGCCGACACGCTCGGCGCGCCGGTCGTGCATGCGCTGCGCGGCAAGCAGTTCGTCGAATGGGACAACCCGTTCGACGTCGGGATGACGGGGCTGATCGGTTTCAGTTCCGGCTATCACGCGATGGAGTCGTGCGACACGCTGCTGATGCTCGGTACGGATTTCCCGTACCGGCCGTTCTATCCGGCCAACGCGAAGATCGCGCAGATCGACTGGAAGGGCTCGCAGCTCGGCCATCGCGCGCCGCTCGCGCTCGGGCTCGTCGGCACGGTGAAGGAAACGATCGCGGCGCTGCTGCCGCGGCTGACGCGCAAGACGCAGCGGCGGTTCCTCGAGAACGCGCTGAAGCACTACGCGGCCGCGCGCAAGGGGCTCGACGATCTCGCGGTGGCCGAGCCGCCGGGCCGCGCGATCCATCCTCAGTATCTGACGAAGATCGTCGACGAAGTCGCGGCGGAGGATGCGATCTTCACGGCCGACGTCGGCACGCCGACGCTGTGGGCCGCGCGCTACCTGACGATGAACGGCAAGCGGCAATTGCACGGGTCGTTCAATCACGGGTCGATGGCGAACGCGATGCCGCAGGCGCTCGGCGCACAGGGCGCGCATCCGGGGCGGCAGGTCGTGTCGCTGTCGGGCGACGGCGGGCTGTCGATGCTGCTCGGCGATCTGCTGACCGCGCGCCAGCTCAAGCTGCCGATCAAGGTCGTCGTGTACAACAACAGCCTGCTCGGCTTCGTGTCGATGGAGCTGAAGGCGGCCGGCTATCTCGACACGAACGTCGATCTGAGCCCGACCGACTTCGCGGCGATCGCGAAGGGCGCCGGTATCTTCAGCGTGCGCGTCGAGCATTCGGAGAACGTCGAGCACGCGTTGCGCACGGCGTTCGAGCATGACGGGCCGGCGGTGGTGGACGTCGTCACGTCGAAGTACGAGCTCGCGATGCCGCCGAAGATCGAGCTCGCGCATGCGAAGGGCTTCAGCCTGTTCATGCTGCGCGCTATCCTCAGCGGGCGCGGTGACGAAATCGTGGAACTCGCGAGAACCAACTTGCGGTGACGGTAGGCGCGCGCGTCGTGCGGTGAGCATGGCGCGCGGTTCACAACTCGGCTGTGCTGCCCGCTCGCGCACGGCTTCGGCGAGCAGCGGCAGCAGAGACGCCGCGCGCTGAAATACTGACCCTATTTCGACCGTCGTAGCGCTGACGGCCGACGATCTCGCCGCGATCGAGATGGCGCCCCAGCAGATCCGGATCGTCGCCGAGCGTTATCCCGCCCACTTCAGCAGAGCGTCGATCGCCAACCGCAAATCGACGGGTGATCGGGCACGAATTGGTCAGGCGAATCAGGGTCAATCTTCACGTCGCCTTAAGTTTGCGTTTCCTAGAATCGATTGACCGTCGCGCGCCCCGCGGCGGACCGATTCGCCGAGGAGGATGCACATGAACCTTGCCCGTGTCGCCGTAGCCCCGTTCCGTGCCGTCATCGGCACACCGCCGCCAACCGCGCAAGCGCCGGAGGCCTGCCTATGATGTGGCCGAACGCGTGGCGTGTCTCGGCACTGTTCGTGCGCGAGTGGGTCGGCCGGCCGGCCGCGGTGGGCGCGTTGTGCCCGAGTTCGCGGCATCTGGCGCGCGAAATGGCCGACGCGGTGCCGGATGGCGACGGGCTGGTCGTCGAGCTCGGCGGCGGCACCGGCGCGATCACCGCGGCGCTGCTCGAGCGCGGTGTCGCGCCGCGGCGCCTCGTGGTGGTCGAACGCTCGCCGGCGTTCGTGCAGCATCTGCGGCGGCGCTTTCCCGGGATCTCGATCGTGTCGGGCGACGCGCGGCGGCTCGAACGGCTGTTGCCGCCGGGCGCCACGGTCGATGCGATCGTGTCGTGCCTGCCGCTGCGCACGCTGCCGCGCGAGGACGTGGCGGCGATCGTCGGTCAATGTCAGAGGGTGCTGTCGGCCGACGGCGTGATGATCCAGTTCACGTACGATTTGCGCCCTCCCGGTCGCCATCCGCTCGGCGATTCGGCATTCGTTGCCAGCGGCAGCCGGATCGTCTGGGCAAATATTCCGCCTGCGCGCATCGTGACCGTACGCTGCGCTGCCGCCGAATACGCCGGCTGACCCGCCGCGCGCGGGGCGCCCGGACGTGGCGCCCCGTCGCATCCTTTCAGCGGCCCTGCCGATCCTTCCAGTTTCCCTTCATCTTGCCGTCACATCCGGTTCCTACCATCGCCTTTCATTTCGAAAGCATCCGTGGTGAGCAGCACAGGCTACTTGATGTCCTCGGCTCCCCGAAGGCAGGGATTCCGACGCGGATGTTGACGTTGACGCCGGCTTTTGTTCGCCGCCGCACGCGGAAAACTAGACGCGCGCGCTGTCGGTCATCCGCGCCGCTGGCCGCGATGCGATGCGCTTGATGAAGCGGTCGAGCGGCGTCGCGTAGCCGCGCGCGATGACCGCACTCAATGCTGCCGACAGCGCCAGGTACGCGACGAGCAGCGCGAGCTTGCCGTCGCCCTGCGTGGACGACGGCGGCCAGAACGTGCGCAGCGCGCCGAGCACGATCAGATGGAATAGATACAGCTCGTAGCTGAGTCGGCCGCTCCAGCGCAGCGGCGCGAGCAGGCGACCGTGACCGGGGGCGTGTTCGGCGTGTGCGCCGATCAGCAGCACGGCTGTGCCGAGCGCCATCGCCGAGACGCCGAACACATGGCTTTGCGCGATCGGCCACGCGAGATAGAGCGCGGTCATCAGTGCTGCGACCAGCCATTGCACGGGCGCCGCCGCGAGCATCTGCCAGCGCGCGCGTTCGGCGAGCAGCGCGGTGCAGCAGCCGATCGCGATACCGTCGAAGCAGGCGAAGTACGCGTACAGGAAGCCGCCTTCGTCGCCCGGATGCGTGTAGCGGTACACGGGACCGATCGCCGCAATCAGCAGCCAGAACGCGAACAGCCGCGTGTCGCGGCGCAACGCGATGCACAGCAGCGGGAACGACAGGTAGAACACCTCTTCGACCGACAGCGACCACAGCACGCCGAGCGCGTAGTTGACCCATCCGTACGCGCCGATCAGCACGTTCATCCAGAACGTGAGCGATGCCAGATTCACGAGCCAGTACGACACGGCGATGCCCTGCGGCGCATGGTTCGTGAAGATCGGCACACCGGCCGCCGCGAGGCCGTTGACGAGCGCGAGCAGCAGAAGCAGGCACGGGACGATCCGTGCAATGCGCGACACGTAGAACGCACGCACGTCGAGCGCGCTGAGGCTGCCCCAGCGGCGGCGCGCGTTCGACGTGATCAGGTAGCCCGAGATCGCGAAGAACATCGTCACGCCGTAGTTGCCGTTGCGCACGATCGCATGGATCGTGTCCCAGCCGAGCACGCGGGCGAGCGCGGTGTCGCGCAGCGGATATGCGATGTTGAAGTGATGCAGCAGGACGAGCAGGATCGAGACGCCGCGCAGCAGGTCGATGCGGGCGTTGCGGGGAGCGGCGCTCATTGCGGCGGGGCCGCGGCGGCGAGCGTCGGCAGCGCCGCGAGGAACGTGTCGCGCGAGCGCAGGCCGGCATTGGGCGTTTGCCGCTCGTCGTCCTGGATCAGGTTCGCGAACACCAGCGTGCGCGATCCCTTCGTCGCCCAGCCGACGAACCAGCCGTACGCGTGTGCCGCGTCGTACTGGATGCCCGGCGAGCCGGTGCCGGTCTTGCCGTGCACCGTCCAGCCGCCCCGTTGCGCGTCGAGCAGCGTGATGCGCGCAGTCATGTCATACGCGTGCGCGCTGACGGGCAGCGTCCGCTGCACGATCTTGCGCATGAACGCGACCTGTTCGAGCGGCGAGATCCGTAGCGACGAATTGACCCACGCGCCCATCATGCCGGGGAGTTCGCCCGCTTTGCTGGTGACGTCCGCGTTGCCGTAGTCGAACGCGCTCGTGTACTGCTGGAAGCGTGCCTGCCCGAGCGCCTGCGTGACCTGCTCCGAATACCAGAAGACCGACAGCCTCATCCAGCGCGCCGGATCGGTCGGTTCGCGCCACGGCGCGCCGCCCCAGTCGGGGTAGCCGGCGTGGAACTCGAGCGTGGGCGTGTGTTCGTCCTTCAGCACGCCGGCGTCGAAGCCCATCAGGCCGATGGCGACCTTGAACGTCGATGCCGGCGTTACGCGGGTCGAGCAGTCGCCCTGCTGCACGAGCAGCTTGCCGGTGGCGGCGTCGGCGACGACGGTGCAGACGGGGTGCGCGTGAGAGGACGCGGCGGCCAGGAGGCCGGCGAAGGCGAACAGCGCGTAATGCCAGTGCTTCAAGTGCAATTCCTTGGAAAGCGTGCGGAAGATGCGCGGGGCGGACGGAAAGCGGGAAGCCGTGCGCAAGCGAAGCGGCGGCCGGCATCGGTGAGGGCGATCGCGGCCGTCGGGATGGCTCACAGTGTATCGACGGATCGCCGGCTGTCGACCTGTCATGGTTGACGGGGGCGCTGGCGACGGCCGAGCGGCCGTATTACATTGTCCATACGAGCCGGGGCCCGACCGGCATGCCGTTTTTTGCACGGCCGCCCCGTTTTTTTGCACGGCGTTTATACCGCCTCTTCTAAGCTGGGGACGTGTCGAACAGCCGAGACGGCTTGCGTCCGCGCCATGACCTTTATTCGTCCCTTTCCCGCGTTCGATGTCGCCGGCCGGCGGTTGCGTGCCGGCGCACCCGGCAACGTCACGCCGTTCCCGGCGCCGCGCCCGCGCCTGCAATTGCCTGTCACACTGACGGCCGACTCCGCCGCGGCGGCGCACGCCCGGCTTGCCGCGCTGCTGCATTCCCCGCTCGGTGTGTATGTCGTCAGCGCGCGCGCCGTGCGCAACGTGATCCACGTGCATTTCGACATCGCCCCGGAGGATCTGGATTTCACGCTGCACACGCTGATCGCGCAGCAAGTCGACGCGGTGATCGGGCCGATCGCGCGCCAATTGTGCGTTCCGGCTGGCGTGCGCTGAGCCGGGAACGGCGATTGCTTGGCTAATCCGCCGCCGATTCGCCGGCCGCCGTGCTGTCCGCCGGCCGCCGATGGTGGACGTTTGTGCGCTGCGTCGAACGCGGCGCTACCCCTGAACAGGGAGGGCCTATGTACCTTACGGAAGAAGTGCGTATTGCGCGCCCGGCTGCCCGTCGCGCGCATACCGCGGCGTTGCCGTCGGGCAGGCAGCTTGCCCGGCAGTTGATGGTGACGGTTCGCACGGCGGACGTGCTGCTGCGCCAGGCGATTCGCGTGCCCGATCGCCATCAGTGGCTGGTCGACGCCGAACGCGTCGATGCGGCCGGCGGGCCGCTCACCGCGTGGGATTCTCACGTGACGTTCCGCATCGTCAAGGCATTCGCACCGGCGTTCGATGCGGATACGTGTGCGGCCGACCCCGATCAAGCGGCGGTCGAGATCCGCCTGTTTCTTCCCGAACAGGCTTATGTCGCCGAGCGGCGCATCGGCATCTTCGGCCGGCGGCATGGCCAGCGGTTCAGCGCGACGCTGTCGGTCACGGCCGGTTCGCAGTGGGGCGGCCGGCGCAACGAGCACGTTCCGCCGGCAGGGCGTCACGTGCACGGCGACACGCTGGAAGCGCTCGTCGACACGGTGGCCGGTATCGTCAACGCGGCGTTGCGCGTGGCCGGGCATGGCACGACCGGCCACGGGTGACGCGGCGGCGCGCGGCCGCCGGCGGGCTCACGCGTCGCCGGTCTGCCCGGTCTGCCGTTGCAGGTCTTCCATCAATTGTTCCGCCAGGAAGTCGCACGGCGGCCGTTTCGACTTGGTGCTGCGCGCGAGGATCAGCTCGAGCGGCGGCAGGTCGGGCAGCCCGTGCGAGCGGCCGAGCATCGACAGTTGCGCGGGAATCGCGCAGCGGGCAAGCGGCGCGACCGCAAGGCCGGCCTCGACCATGCTGAGCAGCCCGAGCAGGCTCGGGCTTTCATACGACGTGCGGTACGGCACTTTCGCGCGTTCGAGGCTGCGGATCGCGTTCTCGCGCGCGACGCTGCCCGGCATGAACACCGCGATCGGCAGCGGCCGTTCCTCCCAGACACGCGGCCCGTTCGTCATCGCGGCCCACGCCATCGGCTCGTGGCGGATGAAGTCGCCCGACAGCCCCTTGATGCGCGTCCCGCACACGAGATCGACGGTGCCCTCCTTGATCAGCGGCGCGAGCGCGCTGCTCGGCAGCCCCATCACCTGGATCTCGACCTTCGGGTAGGTCGCGGAGAATTTCTTCAGCACCGACGGCAGCAGCGACGACGCATAGTCGTCCGGCACGCCGATCACGACCTTGCCGGTCACCTCCGGCCGCACCACGGCTGCCCATGCTTCGTCACGCAGCGCCAGCATTCGTCTGGCGAATCCCAGCAGTACCTCGCCTTCGCGCGTCAGCACGATGCTGCGCGGCTTGCGCACGAACAGCGGCCGGCCGATCGCGTCCTCCAGGCTCTTGATCTGCATGCTCACGGCCGACTGCGAGCGGTTCACGGCCTCGGCCGCGCGGGTCATGTTGCCGGTTTCCGCGACGGCGACGACGGTGGCCAGCACGTCGTGATCGAGCATCTTCATGGGTATCAGGAAAACTGAACGTAACGATCAGCATTATGCGTTTTTATTGTTGCTGTGTGTCTGCCATAGTGCGATCACGCTGGCGTTTCGCCCGAGGGTGGCGCGGCGGTCGGGCCGCGCCAATCCGGCGTGCGGGACTGAACAGGAAAGCGTGGTGAATCGATGATGGACCATCCGTTGCGCGCCGCACTGGCCGCGGAATTGCATGCCCGGCCGTTCCTGCGGCTCGCCGAAGCCGTGTCGCTCACGCACTACGCGATCTATGCGGACGGCCAGCCCGACATCCACGAAACGCTGCTGCACGCGCTGTGCCGCGATACCGGCATCGACGCGCCGCACGAAGGCGCGACGCACTACGCGGTGCAGTCGCCGTGCGGTTGGCACCTGAAGTGGGAGCGCCACACCGAATTCTCGACCTTCACGTTCGTCGCGCCGCGTCGCGACACCGGTTATTTCGACGATCTCGCGATCGACGGCATTCCGGCCGCGTGGTTCGCGCGGCTGGCCGGCATCCGCTTCGTCGCGGTGCGGATGGAGCTGCTGTCCGGCGACGCCGCGCGGCGCGTATGCGGCGACCTGCGGCGCTGGATCGACGGGCCCGCGCTCGTCGGCAGCCGCGTGCTCGGCGGCGGCAAGGTGTTCTGCGACTGGCACGTGCGCGACGACGGCTTCATGCGCTTTCTCGTGGTCGACGAGGATTTCCGCGAGGAGCAGGGCGGCCGCCTGTTGCAGCGTCTGTATGAAATCGAAACGTACCGGATGATGGCGCTGCTGGCACTCCCCGTCGCGCGCCGGATGAGCCGCGAGCTCGACGAGATCCATGCGGCGCTGCACGCGCTGATGCAGCGGATGGATGCGAGCGGCGCAGACGGCGACGATGCGGCGTTGCTCGTCAAGCTCACGCATCTCGCGGTGCGGGTCGAATCGTTGTCGGGATCGGGGGCGCGCTTCAGCGCGTCGCGCGCGTACGAAAAGCTCGTGCTGGCGCGCATCCACGAGCTGCGCGAGGAGCGTATCGAAGGGATGCCGACGATCGCCGAATTCATGGAGCGGCGCTTCGCGCCGGCGATGGAAACCTGCTGTAGCGTATGGGCGCGCCACGAACAGATCGCCGCGCGGATCGCACGGGCGGTCGACCTGCTGCGCACTCGCGTGAATCTCGCGCAGGAAAAGGACGTGACGCGGCTGCTGGCCGGCATGGAGCGCACCGCGCGCAACCAGCTGCATTTGCAGCACGCGGTCGAAGGGCTGTCGGTGGCCGCCATTTCGTACTACGTGCTGTCGCTCGCGACGGCGGCGTTCAAGGCGCTGCACGTGATGAACCTGCCGGTCGATCCCGAGCTGGCGGAAGGGCTGCTGATCGCGCCGGTCGTGTTCGCGGTGATCCACATCACGCGGCGTACGCGCGCGCAGCTTGCGCGGGCCGAGGCAGTGCATGACAGTGCGCCCGTGCATGCGGCGGCGTTGAAGCAGGCCAGCTAGAACATCAACGACCTATCAAGGCAAAGGAGTGGAGATGACTTTTTCGCAGAAGCAAGCGGGGTTTTATAGCGGTTTCGATGTTGCGTTCGACGAGCCGGTCGTGGGCGAAAGCGGCGCACCGGAAGACGCGCGCGTGACGTCGTATCAGGCCGTGCTGCAGGAACCGATGACGTCGCTCGTCGGCAGCACCATCGATCGGCCGGACGTCGCGGCGGTGGCGATCCTCGGGTACAACTGACGCGGCGTCGCGCGACTATTCCGCGCGGCTACGCAGCATCCACGAGCGGCCCTTCTCCGATCAACCGCCATCGCGCATGCGTGGCATCGTCGGGTACGCCGCCCATCGGGCGTCGATCTTGCGGCCGGGCAGGAAACGAAACTCGATATAGCCGTCTCGCCGGTTCGGCAAAGCCGGCACGGCGACCTCGGTTTCGACGATTTCAGGTGCCTGGTTCCTGGCGTCTTCTTCAGCCGTCAGGTCGTAAGTGACCCTGACGTGCCAGGTCTGCTTGCCGCGGGGCACGCTCATGCAGCACACCGTGCCACCCCCGCCGCCGAACTGGCGTGCGTGCACGCTGCCGGCGCCGAAGCCGTCGACCACGAAGCTGTAGACGCCACGTGAACCCCACGACGCGATACGGGCCGTTGGCGCGCGTCTGTGCGTGGACCCACCAGGCTGCGCCTGCCAGCAGCGCGGCGATGGCAAGCGGGTTGAGCGTCATGCGGCGTAGCAGGTTCGACATGTCGATGTTTCCATGAGTCGGTTCGCCGGCGACGATCCGTTGCCGGCAGCTGAGGTCAGCGCGCGGGCCTGACCGGCCCCGCCCCCCGCGCCAGCGCCAGCTCGACGAACGCCCGCGCCGCAGCACTCCGATACCCACCCTTGCGCTGCAGCAGCACGGCCGTGCGCCTCAGCCCCGCCGGATCGAGCGCAACCGCGACGAGATCGTCGTGCTCGACCGCGATCGTCGCCGGCAGCAGCGTCGCGAGGTTCGTGCGGCGCACGATCTCAATCACCGCACCGAGCGAATTCGCTTCCATCAGCACGCGCGGCTGCAGGTCGTGCTCTCGGAAATAGCGGTCGATCTGCATGCGCGTCGCGAATTCCGCGGTGAGCAGCACGAGCGGCGCGTCGTGCAGCGCGCGCAGGCCGGCCTTGCGTTGGCTGCCGAGCGCGTGTCCGCGGTTCACGACGAGCGCGAGCGTCTCGACCAGCAGCGCCTGCGCGTCGATATCAGCCGTCTGCACCTCGTCGAATGCTATGCCGACATCGAGCTCGTCGTCGACGAGCAGTGCCTCGATACGCTCCTGCGACATCTCGCGAACCGACAGCGATACGTCCGGATAGCGGCGGTGAAACGCCTCGACGAGCGGCCCGACGAGATAGCTCGTGAAGGTCGGCGTGACCGCGACGCGCAGCGAGCCGCGGCTCATATCCTGCACGTCGTGAATCGCCCGACGGCCTTCCGCGAGATCATGCAGCGCCTGCCGCGCATAGCGGAAATACACGTCGCCGGCATCGGTCAGCCGCGTGACGCGGCCGGTGCGGTCGAACAGTTGCGCGCCGAGCGTGTCCTCGAGTTGGCGGATCTGCTGCGACAGCGCGGGCTGCGACACGTGCAGCGCGGCGGCCGCGCGCGTGAAGCTGCGGTGTTCGGCGACGGCCAGGAAATAGTGGATGTGACGCAGCAGCATGGCGATTCCTATAAGTCGTGCTTATCCGGTCGATTTTCTCCGAGAGACCCGCCATTGATGGCGGGAAGGAAGGGCGTGCTGTTGACAGGCAGCTTCTTCCACGGGTTAGGATTACCGGCATGATCCTTGTCTACCGCTACCGGGTGAAATCGCTCAACGGACTGCTTAACAAGCAGGGCCGCGCGGTGAACTACGTCTGGAACTTCTGCAACGACACGCAGAAGCACGCGCTCAAGTGGGGCAAGAAGTGGCCTACAGGATTCGACCTGAACGTGCTGACGACCGGCAGCAGCAAGGAACTCGGTATTCACTCCGGCACGGTTAACGCGACGTGCGAGCAATATGCGAAGTCGCGCAGCCAGCGTCGACGCCCTTATCTGCGCTATCGCGGCAGGAAATCGCTCGGTTGGGTGCCGCTGAAGGGCCGAGACCTGAAGCGCGAAGGCGAAGCGTTTCGCTTTGCCGGCAACACCTTCCGCGTGTTCAACAGTCGACCGCTTCCCGAAGGCAAGATCAAGGACAGGAGCAACTTCGCGCAGGACGCGCGTGGTAATTGGTTTCTCAATATCGTGATCGAGATGCCCGATGTGCAGGCCCGCCCGATTCGTTCCGGTGTCGGCATCGATCTCGGCTTGAAAGACTTCGCCACACTTTCGACCGGCGAGAAGTTGCCCAATGACCGGTTCGGCCGACGAGCGGCGGAAAAGCTGGCGAAAGCGCAGCGAGCGCGAAAGCACAAGCGGCATATCGCGAAGCTGCACGCGAAGATCGCCAATGCCCGCGCCGACTTCCAGCACAAGCTCGCGCTCGATCTGGTGCGGCGGTTCGATTACATCGCGGTCGGCAACGTGTCGGCCGCAAAACTCGCCAGAACCAGGATGGCGAAGAGCGTCTACGACGCATCCTGGTCGTCCTTCCGAAACAAGCTCCGCTACAAAGCGATCGCGCACGGGGCCACGTTCGAGGAGGTGGACGAAAGTGGTTCTACCCAGTCCTGTTCGGCGTGCGGATCGCAAGACAGCACGACGCGGCCGAAAGGTATCGCGGGGCTGCGAGTAAGAGAGTGGGCCTGCAGTAGATGTGGTGTCGTGCATGATCGAGATATCAACGCTGCGCTGAACATTCTCCGATGCGGACGTGCATCGCCAGGTGTGGGAATCCTCTGCCTTTAGGCGTAGGAGGACGTCAAAAATCAGTCTTTTACGTTATCGGAAGTCGGGCGTAACCTGCCCTTCATCGATTCCACCCGCACCGGAGAACACGCGATGACGGACATCATCGAGGGCTTCCTGAAGTTCCAGCGCGACGCCTATCCGGCGCGCGACGCGCTGTTCCGTGATCTCGCACGTAGCCAGAATCCGCGGGCGCTGTTCATCTCGTGCTCGGATAGCCGGCTCGTGCCGGAGCTCGTCACCCAGCGCGAGCCGGGCGACCTGTTCGTGGTCCGCAACGCGGGCAACATCGTGCCGTCGTACGGCCCGGAGCCGGGCGGCGTGTCGGCGTCGGTCGAATATGCGGTCGCCGCGCTGCGCGTGACCGACGTCGTGATCTGCGGGCATTCCGATTGCGGCGCGATGACCGCGATTGCGACCTGCCAGTGCATGGACCACATGCCGGCCGTCGGCCACTGGCTGCGCTATGCCGATTCGGCACGGGTCGTGAACGAGGCGCGCATGCATCGCAGCGAGCGCGAACGGATCGACTCGATGGTGCGCGAGAACGTCGTCGCGCAACTGGCCAACCTGAAGACGCATCCCGCCGTGCGGCTCGCGCTCGAGGAAGGGCGTCTCGCGCTGCACGGCTGGGTCTACGACATCGAATCGGGCTGCATCGACGCCTACGACGGCGCGAGCGGCCGGTTCGTTCCCCTTGCGGACCATCCCGGCGTCCGTGCAACCCCCGCGACATTCCCCGTCGCGGCCTGAATCGCTCCCACTCCACTACGAGGCATTACCATGATCCAGTCCCAGCACAGTCAGACGGCGCGCCACGCGCTGGCGGAAACCGTCGTCCTCGCGAAGGCGCGCAAGAACCTGTCGTTCGCGCAGCTCACCGAAGGCACGGGCCTGAGCGAAGCGTTCGTCACGGCCGCGCTGCTCGGGCAACATGCGCTGCCGGCCGACGCGGCGCGCGTCGTCGCCGACAAGCTCGGCCTCGACGACGACGCGGTGCTGCTGCTGCAAATGATCCCGCTGCGCGGCAGCATCGACGATCGCGTGCCGACCGACCCGACCATCTATCGCTTCTACGAAATGCTGCAGGTGTACGGCACGACGCTGAAGGCGCTCGTGCACGAGAAGTTCGGCGACGGCATCATCAGCGCGATCAATTTCCGGCTCGACGTGAAGAAGGTCGACGATCCGGAAGGCGGTTCGCGTGCGGTGATCACGCTCGACGGCAAGTACCTGCCGACCAAGCCGTTCTGACGCCGGCGGCGCGTCGTGGCGTCACGGCGTCGCGCGATATCGAGCGATCATCGCGCGTCGTCACGGCGCATGACGACGCGCTATAGTCGTGTCATACCCGCCGCGGGCGCCGCCCGCCCGGCGGTCTATTCACGCACGCGTTCGCTTCGATGACAGCCCATCCCGACGTCACCCTTCAACTGACCGACACCGAGCAACCGGCCGCCCGAGACTTCATCAGCCGCAAGCTCGGCGAATTCAACCATGCGATGACGGGGCGCGCCGATACGGCCGCGCTCGACGTCTACGTGACCGATCCCGCGACCGGCGACGTACTGGGCGGCCTCGCCGGCCGCACGTCGCTCGGCGTGTTCTTCATCGATCTGTTCTATCTGCCCGAATCGCTGCGCGGCGACGGCTTCGGCAGCCGGCTGCTGCGCGAGGCCGAAGCGGAAGCGAAGCGGCGCGGTTGTGCGCGTGCGGTGCTGTACACGATCTCGTTCCAGGCGCCGGACTTCTACCGGAAGCACGGTTACGAGACATTCGGCGAAGTGCCGTGCGAGCCGGCAGGCGCCGCGCGCGTATTTATGGTCAAGGTGCTTTGAGCGGCAACGGGCGGTTTCCTGACATCTCGTGACAAGCTGGTAGCGCCGGAAGGCTCATGGATCACCGCCCGGGCGTCGCCCGCTCGACGATCATGTCGCACAGCGCCCGCGCGGCGGGCGACAGTTGCGCGTTCCTCCGCATGACGAGCACGAGCGTGCGCGACACCGACGGCTCGACGAGCTCGATCGTGCGGATCATCGGATACGCATTCTTCTGGATCGCGAGCTTCGGCACGACGGCCGCGCCGAGCCCTTCCGCGACGAGCCCGAGCGCGGTCGAACTGCGCTGCACCTCGTAGAACGAATGCAGCGATACGCCGCTCGTCTTCAACGCGCCATCGAGCAGCCCGCGATTGCCGCTCACTTCGCCGGCGAAGATCAGCGGATGCGGCTGCAGCGCCGCCCAGCGGATGCGCCGCCGCTTCGCGAGCGGGTGATCGTCGCGGCACACGAGTACGTAAGGGTCGTGCGTGAGCGGCACGCTGACCAGTTCCGGGTGCTGGTCGCCAGCGATGCTGATGCCGAATTCCGCCTCGCGGCGCAGCACGGCCTGCAACACCGACGCCGACGCGTGATCGAGAATCTTCACGCGATCATGCGGCCGGTGCGTGGAGAACGCGCGCAGGATGCGCGGCAGGTACTGCACGCCGACCGTCGGCACGCACGCGATCGTGACGTCGCCGCGCTGGCTCAGGCCCGTCTCGCGGATTTCGGTCAGCGCATCGGACAGTTCGTTCAGCAGCCGGCGCGCCTGCGGCAGGAAACGCCGGCCGATCTCGGTCAGCGTGGTACGGCGCGTCGTGCGCTCGACCAGCGCGACGCCGAGATACGCTTCGAGCTTGCGCAGCCGCTGCGTGATCGCCGTCTGCGTGACGTGCAGCGTATCGGCTGCCTGCCTGAAGCTGCCGCCGTCGGCGATCGCGACGAAAGCCTGGACACCGAGCGTATCGATCTTCATCAGAATTTTGAATCAATCACGATATTAAATTCATTTTACTGAAGGTCGGCGGCAGTCGCAGAATGCGCTGAATCGACGGCCCGTTGCATCCGGTGCCCGGATGCGCGGCGGCTGCTCATGCCGACCAGGAGAACTATCATGACGACCCCGCTCGATCAATACGCGAACCAGTACGTGCAGTTCGAGGACGAACGCACGCGCCCGGTGCGCGATCTGCTGGCCGCCGTGCCGAACACGCCGATCCATACCGCGATCGATATCGGCTGCGGGCCGGGCAATTCGACGGAAGCGCTGATCGCGCGCGCGCCGGACGCGACGATCCACGGGATCGATGCGTCGGCGGACATGATCGAGGCCGCGCGCAAGCGCCTGCCGGCGTTGCGTTTCGACCTTGCCGATGTCACCACCTGGGACGATCCGGGAGGCTATGACCTGATCCTGTCGAATGCGGTGCTGCAATGGGTGCCTGCGCACGACACGCTGTTCCCGAGGCTCGTCGGCCGGCTCGCGCGAGGCGGCCATCTCGCGGTGCAGATGCCCGACAATCTCGACGAACCCGCGCACCGGCTGATGCGCGAAGTCGCCGCAGGCGGGCCGTGGGCCGACAAGCTGAAAGGCGCGGCGCGCACCGAGCGATTCGATGCGCGCTATTACCATGCGCTGCTGGCGCCGCTGGGTTCGCGTGTGGACGTGTGGCGCACGACCTATTACCACCCGCTGCGCGGCGGCGCGGACGCGGTCGTCGAATGGTTCAAGGGCAGCGCACTGCGGCCGTTCCTCGCGGCGCTCGACGCGTCCGAACAGCGCGCGTTTCTCGCGCGCTATCGCGACGCGCTGGCCGGCCCGAACGGTTATCCGGTGCAGGACGACGGTACGGTGCTGTTGCCGTTTCCGCGCCTGTTCATCGTGGCGACGCGCAAGTAACGGGGCAATCACACTGCATTGACGTGACGATCAGCCGTGCATCAACGCATCGGCTGCACCGATGCCGGGTCGACCGTGCGGCTTCGCGCGGTCTGCCCGTCGCGCAGATCCTTGTACCAGAACAGCGCGACTTCTCCGGCGTTCTCGCCATCGGCGTACAGGAAGCGGTCGTGACCGCCGAGCACGAAGCCCGCACGCGCATACGTCGAGCAGGCCGCGACGTTGTTCGCCTGCGTTTCGAGCCGCATGAAGCCGAACCCGTGGCTGCGCGCCCACGCTTCCGCGGCTGCCAGCAGGAATTTCCCGATACCCTGGCGCCGGCAGTGGCGGTCGACGGCCAGTTCCGCGATCTCGGCCATGCCGTTCCAGCTTTCCTCGATCGCGACGAATCCCGCGAGCCGTTCGCCGGCCGTCGCGCGAAACAGCGCCGTGCGGCCCGATGCGTCGCGTGCCCAGCCGGCAGGATCGAAGCCGTAGTCCTTGCGCCGCGCCGGTAGCGCGCGAAGATCGAGCAAGTCCTGATACGGCGCATTCAATTCCCACGCGATGTCGAACGAGAAATCGCGTCCGTCCAGTTCGTCGGCGGCAAGCGCGAGCGCCGGTTCGATGCTGATGTGTTCGGCTCGGTCCATAGGTCGGTGTCCTGTCTTCGGCGCGATGGCGCGATGATGTGATGGTATCCGTGATGCGATCGTCGGTGCGATGAATGCGCGCCGCATCGCGTCCTCGTCGTTGCTTCGTTCGCTGCGCCGGGACGCAGACGCAGCGGCTCAGGTCAGCGCGGGATGGCCGGCGGTGCGCCGTCGTCATACGATCCGGCGGCGGGGAGCACGGCGGTGGCCGAACCCCATGCGGCGAGTTCGCGCTTCGTGCGCACGCCGAGCTTCGCGAATGCACGTTTCACGTACGACTCGGCCGACGCGACGCGCACGCCGAGAATGTCGGCGGTTTCCGGCACGGTCTTGCCGGAGAGCAGGTGCTTGCAGGTTTCGTATTCGCGCTTCGACAGCTTCACGCCGTCGGCCGCGAGCCGCGCATCGAACTGCGCGAGCGGATGGACGTCGGGCGTCGCATGCGCGATGCGCCGTGCGGCGGTGGTCGACGCATGGAGTTCGAGCAGCGGAAACAGCATGTCGCTGATGCTGCGGAAGCGGTTCATCTCGGCGAGCGTGAACGGCGGCCGGTCACGGCCGCGCTCCAGGGCGATCGAATGCTGCGAATAGCGCGTGCCCCGTGCGAGCACGCATTCGTGGCCGATATGCACGTCGTCGAACAGCCGCTGGCGGAATTCGCCGGGCGGGATCGCCGCGATGTCGCGCACGACGAGCATCGTGCCGGTCTTGCCGCGCAGCCCCGCGAACAGCGGGTCGCTGTCGAGAAAGCGCTCGTAGTAGAGCGTCATCACGTCGGAGATGTCGGTGGACGCGGTGCCGATGCCGCTGCTGCCGATCCATTCGCAACGGTAGCCGGTGGGCATCGTCGTGTCGACGCGCGAGCGTTCGACGTGCGCGACGTCGAGCGGCACGACCTCGTTCAGCAGTTGCGTGAGGCGCGGCACGAAGTGCGGCGTGCCGACCGTCTCGATCAGCTCGCCCAATGCCTTGAACGATATGTTGATGCGATCGTTGTCGCGGTGGATGGCGTTCACGTTGAGCAGCATGCGATTCCCAAGGCCTGTTCCGCCCATGACGCGCGTTTCGTTGATACGAAAAAAGCATCTGTTCGGCTCGTGATCGGGAGGGAGTCGGGAGGGAATACAGGCAGGCGACCTGCCGATCCGTTCGCCTCGTAAAACGTCGCGTGTCATCCCGAAGAGGGCATACCGGGGCAGTGTAAACGAGTCACTGCGTCCCCGTCTTTTTCAATCGAGCGACAAGCGATTCCGATGACCGACCTGATCAGGCGCATCGTGCCGCAGGGCACGCGCCTGGGCGAATCGAAGGGGCTCGACTTCGGGGGGACGAAAGCGATCGGCGCGCGGCCGAAGGCAGGCGCGGCAACTGAATCGACGGCTGTCGGGAAGGCGGGGGCGGGTCGGGCGCGTTTCCGGAGTCGGCCGCATCGGCGGTGTGTCGCGTCGGCCGGGGCAGCGGTCAGGCCGGACGGCGCAGGTGCGCCGCCCTTGCAGCGCTTACGCGTCGATGCGCTCGACCTTGCCGACGAGCAGCCCGTACGACAGGCTGCCCGCGAGCGCCATTGCGGCGATGTAGGTGATCGCGCGCGAGAAGTCCGCGCCGTCGACCAGCAGCCCGATCACGATCGGCGTCGCGATCGCGGACAGGTTACCGACCAGGTTGAACACGCCGCCCGTGAGGCCGAGCAGTCGCGCGGGTGCGAGCCCCGACACGAGCGACCACGTGATCGATGCGAAGCCGTTGCCGAAGAACGCGATCGTCATGAACGCGATCACCCAGCCGGTGGAGCTCACGTAGTTCGCGCCGATGATGCAGGTCGAGATCAGCAGGCCCGAGATGATCGGCAGCTTGCGCGCGAAGCCCTGCGATGCGCCGCGCCGCATCAGCCAGTCCGACAGCACACCCGAGCACAGCACGCCGACGAACGCGGCGAGGAACGGCAGCGACGCGAGGAAGCCCGACTTGATGAAGTCCATCCCGCGATACTTGACGAGGTAGGTCGGGAACCACGTGAGGAAGAACCACAGCGTCGAGTTCAGCGCGAACTGGCCGAGGTAGATGCCCCACAGCTTGCGCCGGCCGAGCACGACGCCGAGATCGCGCCACGTCGATGGTGCGCGGTCGCTGCGCGCCGCGATGCGGTCCTCGAGATCGACGAGCCCGCCGCCGTCGCGGATCAGCGCGATTTCGGCCGCATTGACGCCGCGTAACGCACGCGGCTCGCGATACACCGCATACCAGACCGCGGCCCACGCGATGCCGGCGAGGCCGGTCGCGACGAACACCATGTGCCAGCCGAGATGCACCTGCAGCCACGCGAGCACCGGCGTGAGGAACGCAAGGCCGACGAACTGCCCCGACGTGTAGCCGCCGATCGCGCTCGCCCGCTCGCGGGTCGGGAACCAGGTCGTCACCGCGCGGTTGTTGATCGGATAGGCCGGCGCTTCGAGCGCGCCGACCGCGAGGCGCAGCACGATCAGTCCGACGAACGAACCGGCGAAGCCGAGCAGCAGCGTCGCGGCCGACCACAGTGCGAGCGCACCCGCATACAGCACGCGCGGCGACACCTTGTCGACGAGCCAGCCGCCCGGAATCTGCATCAGCGCATAGGTCCAGCCGAACGCGGAGAACACGAGGCCGGCGTGGACCGGATCGATGTTCAGTTCCTTGAACAGTTCGGGCGCCGCGATCGACAGGTTGCTGCGGTCGAGATAGTTGATCACGACCGTGACGAACAGTAGCGCGAGGATCAGCAGCCGCTTGCGGCTCGGCGGCGTGGCCGGGGCCGCGGCGGCGGCCGCGCGGGTAGCTGATTCGGATGAGGTACCGGTGTGCGCGGATGGCCGCTGCGGCGGGTTGGCATGGGTGCGTGACGCGGATGGGCCCACGGTCGTCTCCTGTGTTCTATGCCCCGGCCGGCGCTCGCGAACGAGGCGGCCGAATCGAATGGCGTTGGGGCGAACGTTAGAGCCGTGGCGCGGCGTGCGTCAACATTTGGGCAGGTATCCCCATTAATGGGACGTGTGCCGTTCAATATATGGGAACGTGCCGACCGGCGCGGACCGGCGTCGTCACGAAGGAGAGCAAGCAGGCGACCGGTCAGCCCCGCGTGCTGTCGTCGCGATAGCCGCTCTTGCCGACGAAGATTTCCTTCAACGCGGCGCGCAGCGTGCCCGGATCGTACTGACCGGGCGCGAGATGGATCACGTAACGCGTCTGGCCGTCGAGCCGCGCGGCGACGCCCGGTTCGATCTCGACGTCGATCGTATCGTCGGTCAGTTGCACCGACAGATCCTTGACGCGCACGTTGAGCTGGTCGCGCACCATCACTTCGATCAGCGCATCGTCCGGAAAGCGCGACAGCGCGAAGCAATAGTCCTGCTCCGCATCGTGACAGTAGATATTGGCGAAGCTTTCGTCGTCGTCGAGGTCGGACGTGGCCGCGCCGACGGTAGCGTGCAGTTCCATGAGCATCGATTCCTGCTGAAGGGTTATTTATGAGCGTGCATCGTCGTTTCGATCGCAGCCGCGGTGTCGGGCATTGCGTCGACGTGCGCGTCGCGCGCCTTCAGCCACAGCCCGAATTCGCGCATCACGTCGACCACCGGCCGCAGCCGGTCGCCGTCCGCGGTGAGATCGTACTCGACGCGCACCGGCACTTCCGGATAGACGGTGCGCCGCACGAGCCCCGCGTCTTCCAGCGCGCGCAGGTCGAGCGTCAGCATGCGCTGCGAGATGCCCGGCATGTCGCGCCGCAGGTCGCTGAAGCGGCGCGGCCCGTCGAGCAGATACGACACCAGCAGCAGCCGCCAGCGGCCGCCGAGCAGGCGCATCGCTTCTTCAACGGAACATCCTGTCGCACTCGTTTTCATCGCGCCGAATCCTGGTCGGTTAATTTTTTGTGACTACGGCACAAACGACTGCCGTCTTCTCAGCCGTGTGCCGATGCGAGATATTAGCGCCCGCGTCGCGGCGAATCGATACATGGACAACCCACGAAGGAACCATATGAAGCTCTATCACGCTCCCGGCAGCTGTTCGCAGGCGATCTGCATCGTGCTGCGCGAAGGCGATATCGACGCCGAGATCGTCAAGGTCGACGCGCGCAAGCATGTCGTCGACGGCGGCCGCGATTACTACGACGTGAACGAACTCGGCTACGTGCCGCTGCTCGAACTCGACGACGGCACGATACTGCGCGAAGGGCCGGTGATCGCGCAGTATCTCGCGGACCAGCGCCCGGAGGCCGCGCTCGCACCCGCTTACGGCACGCTCGCGCGCTACCGGCTGATGGAATGGCTGAACTTTCTCGGCACCGAGATCCACAAGGGCTTCATCCCGCTGCTGTATGCGGTGCAGGCGGGGAGGTACGTCGAACCCGTGCGGCAGAAGCTCGACAGCCGCTTCGCATGGATCGACCGCCAGCTCGACGGCAGGACGTTCCTGACCGGCGACACGTTCACCGTCGCCGATGCGTACCTGTTCGCGCTGACCGGCTGGGGCAAGGCCGACTGGATGCGCTCGGTATACAACGCGGATATCGACCTCAGCCGGCATGCGCATCTGCGTGCGTGGTACGAGCGGGTGCGGGAGCGGCCGGCCGTGCAGGCGGCGCTGGCGGCGGACAACCTGTTGCGATGACGCGCGGCCGCCGCAGCGGGGAGGGCGCATCATTTCGTTGTAGCGGCGCCGCGCCATGCCGCAACAGTGCGCGCTATAATCGCCGCCATGAAACTGCTTCGGACCTTCATCCTGCTGCTGCTGTGCGCGGTGCTGCCCATCACGGGGCTGGCAGCCAGCGGCCTGACCGGTGAATGTCCGATGCAGCACACGATGTCGATGGACGCGGACACGGGCATGAACATGGCCATGTCCGCCGAGATGAGCGATTGCGATTCGATGCAGCCGCCATCCGCCGATCACGCGAAGGCCAAAGCCAAGGGCATGGCCTGCAAGGTGACGGCCCAATGCCAGTTCGGCAGTCTCTACCACCCGGCCGCCCGCGCCGACGTCAGCCGTCCCGCTGCATTCGCCAGCACGATCGTCTTCCACTACACGCAGTCCGTCCCGGCTCGCGACCCGAACGGGTTGTGGCGGCCGCCACGCATCAGCTGATCCCGATTTGACCGGTTCGCCGCGCACGCGGTGAGGTTCGTCCTGCGCGCAGGACGTGGAATCCCTTTGGATTCCGATTTGGGGTTACACCATGTCATTCGTTTTCCGCACGCTGCGCATGCCGCGTGCAGGTCGGCGCGCGCCCGTACCGTGGGCCGCGCTGCTGGTGGCGGGCGCCGTTCACGCGCAGCCGTCGTCGCTGACGCTGGACGCCGCGCTGCAGTCCGCCACCGATCGTTCCGCGTCGATGCAGGCCGCGCAGGCTTCCGTGCTCGCGCGTTCCGAAGCGGCCGTCAAGGCCGGCCAGTTGCCGGACCCGATGCTCAAGGCCGGCATCGACAACCTGCCGGTCAACGGCGGGCAGCGCTTCACCGTCGGTCAGGACTTCATGACGATGCGCCGCATCGGCATCGAGCAGGAATGGGTGTCCGGCGACAAGCGGCGGCTGCGTACCGCGCTGGCCGACGAACAGGTCGGCCGCGAGCGCGCCGGCTATCTCGTGCAACTCGCGGCCGTGCGCCGGCAGACCGCGACGGCGTGGCTCGATGCCGTCTATGCGAAGCAGGCGCTCGCGCTTCAGCAGGCGCTGCTCGGTCACATGAACCATGAACTCGACGCGACGCAGGCGTCGTATCGCGGCGCGAAGGCGAGCGCGGGCGACGTCGTGCAGGCCCGCGCGATGCTCGCGCAGACGCAGGACCAGGTGCTCAAGGCACAGCAGGCGTATCGCACCGCGCTCATCGCGCTGGCCCGCTGGACGGCGGTGCCCGTGACGGACGTGGCCGGTACGCCGCCCGCGCCCGAATCCTTCGTATCGTCGTTGCCGCCGGACGAACTGCGCCTGTCGCAGCCGGCGCTCGTCGCCGCCGCGGACGATATCGCAGTGGCCGAAGCCGACGCCGCGGTCGCGAACAGCGAGCGCAGCCCCAACTGGACGTGGGAAATCGCGTACCAGCAGCGCGGCGGCGCGTATTCGAACATGGTGTCGGTCGGCGTCTCGATCCCGCTGCCGCTCAATCGCAAGAATCGACAGAATCGCGACGTCGCCGAAAAGGCGGCGCTCGCGACGAAGGCGCGCCTGATGTACGAGGACACGCTGCGCCAGGTACAGGCCGACATCCGCACGCAATCGGACACGCTGGCGAGCGGCCGCGAACGCATCGCGAACCTCGGCGCCGCGCTATTGCCGGCCGCCGACCAGCGCGTGCAACTCGCGACGGCGGCGTACCGGGCCGGCACGGGGTCGCTCGCCGACACGTTCGCCGCGCGGCGTGCGCAACTCGAAGCGCAATTACAGGTGCTCGACCTCAGGCGCGACGTGTCGCAGACCTGGGCACAGCTCGAATATCAGGTCGTGCCGTCGGCGATGGCCGCCGCGCAGTGAAGGAGATGCTCATGACAAGGCAATCACTGATGCGTGCGGTGTTGATCGCGTCCGCCGGCGCGGTGCTCGTCGGCGCAGGCTATTTCGCGGGCGTTCGCCGTGCGACGAACGGCGCGGCGACGGCCTCAGTGCCCGCCGCTGCGCCGTCGGGTATGCCGGCTCAGCAGGCCGCACGCAAGGTGCTGTACTGGCACGACCCGATGGTGCCGAACCAGCACTTCGACAAACCGGGCAAATCGCCGTTCATGGACATGCAGTTGCAGCCGGTCTATGCGGACGAAGGCGGTGCCGCGGCAGGCATCCGGATCGATCCGGGCCTGCAGCAGAACCTCGGCATCCGCTATGCGACCGTGCGTCGGCAGCAGACGGCGGCCGGCTTCGACGCGGTGGGCACCACGCAGTTCGACGAAGCGCGCGTGGAGGTCGTGCAGTCGCGCGTCACGGGCTACATCGACCATTTGTATGCACGCGCGCCGATGCAGCGCATCGCGAAGGGCGCGCCGGTCGCATCGTTGTTCGTGCCCGACTGGCTCGCGCCGCAGGAGGAATATCTCGCGCTGAAGCGCGGCGGCATGGACGGCAACCTGCTCGATGCGGCGCGCGCACGAATGCGCGCGCTGTCGATTCCGGACGGGATGATCGCGAATCTCGATCGTACCGGCCGCGCGCAGACGCACGTCGTGCTGAGCGCGCCGGAGACGGGCGTCGTCAGCGAGTTGAACGTGCGCGACGGCGCGATGGTCGCGCCCGGCCAGACGCTCGCGAAGATCGCCGGGCTGGCGACGCTGTGGCTGGTCGTCGAGGTGCCGGAAGCGCTCGCTTTGAACGTGCAGCCGGGAATGTCGGTCGACGCGACGTTCGCGGGCGATCCGGCCCGGCATTTCAGCGGCCGCATCCGCGAAGTGCTGCCCGGCATCAGCACGGGCAGCCGCACGCTGCAGGCGCGTGTGGAGATCGACAACGCATCGCTGAAGCTCACGCCCGGCATGCTGATGCGCGTGCGGGTCGCCGCGAAGGAGACGGTGTCGCGCCTGCTCGTGCCGTCCGAGGCCGTGATCGCGACCGGCCAGCGCACGATCGTCATCGCGAAGCTCGGCGACGGCCGGCTCCAGCCGGTGTCGGTGACGGTCGGCAACGACGTCGGCGGCGACACGGAAGTGCTCGGCGGGCTGAACGAAGGCGATACGGTTGTCGCATCGGGGCAGTTCCTGATCGATTCGGAAGCCAGCCTGAAAAGCGTGCTGCCGCGGCTGGAGCGGGCGGCAGGCGCAAGCTCGGCCGCATCGTCCGCGACGGCAAGCGCGCCGGTCTACGAAACCACCGGCAAGGTGGAGAACGTCACGGCCGACGACATCACGTTCTCGCATCAGCCGGTGCCGGCGCTCGGCTGGGGCGCGATGACGATGGCGTTCGGCAAGCCGTCGGCGCACGCGTTTCCGGACGTGAAGCCGGGGCAGACCGTGCGTTTCGCGTTCACGCAGGCCGACGACGGCTACCGGCTGACGAAGGTCGAGCCGCAGGGAGGTGAGCGATGATCGCGCGCCTCATTCACTGGTCCGTCCATCATCGGTTTCTGGTGCTGCTGGCCACCGTGCTGCTCGCGGCATGGGGCGTGCATTCGCTGCGGCAGACACCGCTCGACGCATTGCCCGACCTGTCGGACACGCAGGTGATCGTGAAGGCGTCGTATCCGGGCAAGGCGCCGCAGGTCGTCGAGGATCAGGTGACCTATCCGCTGACGACGACGCTGCTCGGCGTGCCCGGCGCGAAAACCGTGCGCGCTTACTCGTCGTTCGGCGACGCGTTCGTCTACGTGCTGTTCGACGACCGCACCGATCAGTACTGGGCGCGCTCGCGCGTGCTCGAATACCTGAGCCAGGTGCAGAGCCGCCTGCCGGCGGGCGCGACCGTGTCGCTTGGGCCCGATGCGACCGGCGTCGGCTGGGTATACGAGTACGCGCTCGTCGATCGCACCGGCCGTCACGATCTCGGCCAGTTGCGCGCGCTCAACGACTGGTTCCTGAAGTTCGAACTGAAGGCCGTGCCGGACGTCTCCGAAGTCGCGAGCATCGGCGGCATGGTGCGCCAGTACCAGGTCGTGCTGGACCCGGACAAGCTGCGCGCATACGGCATCACGCAGGCGGCGGTCGCGGAGGCGCTCGGCAAGGCCAACCAGGCATCCGGCGGCTCGGTCGTCGAGCTGGCCGAGTCGGAGTACATGGTGCGGTCGTCCGGCTACCTGCGCACGCTCGACGATTTCCGTCACGTCGTGCTGCGCACCGACGACACCGGCACGCCGGTCCTGCTCGGCGACGTCGCACGCATCCAGGTCGGCCCGGCGATGCGGCGCGGTATCGCGGAACTGAACGGGCAGGGCGAAGTGACGGGCGGTGTCGTCGTGATGCGCTCGGGCAAGAACGCGCTGACGACGATCGACGCGGTGAAGGCGAAGCTCGCCGACCTCAAGCGTTCGCTGCCTGCCGGCGTCGAGATCGTCACGACCTACGACCGATCGCAACTGATCGCGCGCGCGGTCGACAACCTGACGGACAAGCTGATCGAGGAATTCGTCATCGTCGGTGTCGTCTGCGCGGTGTTCCTGTTCCATCTGCGCAGCGCGCTGGTCGCGATCCTGTCGCTGCCGCTCGGCGTATTGGCCGCGTTCATCGTGATGCGCTACCAGGGCGTGAATGCCAACCTGATGTCGCTCGGGGGGATCGCGATCGCGATCGGCGCGATGATCGACGCGGCGATCGTGATGATCGAGAACGCGCACAAGCATCTGGAAGCGTACGACCACGCGCATCCGGGCGAGCCGCTCACGGCCGCGCGTCGCTGGGAGCTCGTCGCGGCATCGGCCGCGGAAGTCGGGCCCGCGCTGTTCTTCTCGCTGCTGATCATCACGCTGTCGTTCGTTCCGGTGTTTTCGCTGGAAGGGCAGGAGGGCAAGCTGTTCGCGCCGCTGGCGTTCACGAAGACCTATACGATCGCGGCGGCCGCCGGGTTGTCGGTGACGCTGGTGCCGGTGCTGATGGGCTATCTGGTGCGCGGCCGCATTCCGCACGAGCACGCGAACCCGATCAATCGCGTGCTGATCCGCCTGTACCGGCCGCTGCTCGAAGCGACGTTGCGGCGCCCGTGGGCCGCGATCGGCGTGGCGGTCGTCGCGCTCGTGCTGACGGCCGTGCCGTTGTCGCGGCTCGGTGGCGAATTCATGCCGCCGCTCGACGAAGGCGACTTGCTGTACATGCCGACCGCGCTGCCGGGCATCTCGGCGGACAAGGCGAGCGAGCTGCTGCAGCAGACCGACCGGCTGATCAAGACCGTGCCCGAGGTCGACACTGTGTTCGGCAAGTCGGGCCGAGCCGATACCGCGACCGACCCCGCGCCGCTCGAGATGTTCGAGACGACGATCCGCTTCAAGCCGCGCAGCACATGGCGGCCGGGCATGACGCCGGAGAAGCTCGTCGACGAACTCGACCGGACGGTGAGGGTGCCGGGCCTGTCGAACGTATGGGTGCCGCCGATCCGCAACCGGCTCGACATGCTGTCCACCGGGATCAAGACGCCGGTCGGCGTGAAGATTTCCGGGCCGGACCTGACGGGAATCGACGCGATCGCGACGCAGGTCGAGGCCGCCGTGAAGCGCGTGCCGGGCGTGACGTCCGCGCTCGCGGAACGGCTGAACGGCGGCCGCTACGTCGACGTCGACATCGATCGGCTCGCCGCCGCGCGTTACGGGCTGTCGGTGGCGGATATCCAGTCGGTCGTGTCGTCGGCGATCGGCGGCGAGGACATCGGCGAAGTGATCGCCGGGCGCGAGCGTTTCCCGATCAACATCCGCTATCCACGCGAGATCCGCGATTCGCTCGAGAACTTGCGGCAACTGCCGGTCGTCACCGCGCGCGGCGCGCAGATTCGCCTCGGCGACGTCGCGCGTGTCGCGATCGCCGACGGGCCGCCGATGATCCGCAGCGAGAACGCACGGCTGTCCGGCTACGTGTACGTCGATCTCCGCGGGGTCGACCTGAGCACGGCGGTTCGTGCGATGCAGCAGGCCGTCGCGCGGCAGGTCGCGTTGCCGCCCGGCTATTCGATCGCGTGGTCGGGACAGTTCGAGTATCTCGAACGCGCGGCGGCGACGCTGCGCACCGTCGTGCCCGTCACGCTCGTCGTGATCTTCGTGCTGCTGTTCGTCACGTTCGATTCGGCGGCCGACGCGTTGCTGCTGATGTCGACGGTGCCGTTCGCGCTGGTCGGCGGATTCTGGCTCGTATGGGCGCTCGGCCATGCGGTGTCCGTCGCGACGTCGGTCGGGTTCATCGCGCTGGCGGGCGTGGCGGCCGAATTCGGCGTGGTGATGCTGCTGTACCTGAAGGGCGCGCTGCAGCGCCGGCTCGATGCCGGCGAACCGCTGACCGATGCGTTGCTGCTCGACACGATTCGCGAAGGCGCGGTGCTGCGCGTGCGGCCGAAGGCGATGACGGTCGCCGTCGTGCTCGCCGGCCTCGTGCCGATCATGATCGGCCACGGCGCCGGTTCCGAAGTCATGCAGCGCATCGCCGCGCCGATGGTCGGCGGCATGGTCACGGCGCCGCTGCTGTCGATGTTCGTCATTCCCGCCGCGTGGCTTCTGCTGCAGCGCCGTCGTGCGCGAAGCGCGAGCCGAGCGCGGCATTCCGATGCAGTTCCTTCCGGCACGAACGTGCCATCCCTTCCCACCGGAGAATCACGATGAAGATGAATCAATTGATCGCTGCTGTAACCGCTGTCGTCGCGCTGAGTGCTTTCGCGGTACCGGCGCTTGCCGCCGGCGAGATGTCGAACATGGACATGTCCGGCATGAAGATGTCGTCGGACGGCGCGACGGAATCGAACGCCGCGCTGACCGACGCCGAAGTGAAGAAGGTCGATGCCGCGAGCGGCAAGATCACGTTGAAGCACGGCGCGCTGCAGAACGTCGGGATGCCGCCGATGACGATGGCGTTCAAGGCGAAGGATGCGGCGATGCTCGCGCAAGCGCATGCGGGCGACAAGGTCAAGGTGCGGATCGAGAAAGTCGACGGCACGTTGACGATCGTCAAACTCGTCAAGGGTTCCTGATCGGCGGGATGCGGGCGTCGCAGCTGCCGCCCGCATCCGGCGCCGTGAAGCGCGCGCGCCGACGTGTTGGTCGGCCGGCGCGCCCGACCGGCGTTCAACGCGCCAGCGTCACCGCCAGATATCCCGCATAACCCGCGCCATTCGCAAGCAACGCCCAGATCGCGAGCCCGCGCGTACGTGCATTGACGCGCAGCCAGGCCGCCGCCGCGAGCGTGATGATCACGCCGGTCAGCACTTCGGGGCGCGGCTCCCACGGCGTCAGCATAATGCCGATGGCCGGCAGCAGCGTGCCCTGGAACACCATCGCACCGGTGATGTTGCCGAACGCCAGCGTGTCTTTCCCGCGGCGAATCCACAGCACGCTGTTGACCTTCTCCGGCAGCTCCGTCGCGATCGGCACGATGATCAGCGACAGCAGCAGCGCCGACACGCCGAGCACGTGCGACACGCCTTCCACGCCGTGAATGAAGCCCTTCGCGCCGCCGACCAGCAGCGCGACGCCGATCAGCAGTTGCAGCACGATCGTCGCCAGGTTGGTCGGCAGGCCGATGCGCGACAGCAACATCGCATGCGGCGCCTCGGTGCCGTGCCCGGCATCGACGAGCCGAGTCGACGCGCGGAACGTCAGCACGACGTACATCACGTAGAGGCCGACCAGCATCGCGGCGAGCAGCGCGCGCACGGCCCAGTTGTGATGCGGGACGAACATCGCGACGGTCGCCAGTGAGAAGGCGGCGAGGAAGGTATTCATGTCGCGCACGAAGCCCGTGCGTTCGGGCGCAATCGTGCCGCGCGGCCCGCGCGAGCGGATCACGGCGAGCGCCATCAGGAACGTGGTGAGCGTCGCGAGCATCAGCGGCGCGCCGAGGATCGCGCCGACGCCAATCTCCTCGTTGACGGCCTGACTCGACGTGCCGCCGGCCAGCGCGAGCAGCGGCACCATCGTTTCGGGCAGCGCGGTGCCGACGGCCGCGAACAGCGAGCCGGTCACGCCTTCGGAAATCTTCAGGCGTTCGCCGAGATGTTCGAGCGCATTGGTGAAGACTTCGGCCGCGACGAGGATGACGATCAGCATGAACGCGAGTTCGACGAACATGAAGGTCATGCGGCACCTCCGCAGGCAGCGGGGGCGTGGGGCAGGTGAGCAGGGAGGAACATGGGGACTCCGTGGTCGGACGCTGACGAACCATGACACATCCGCCGACGTCCGACCAGGAACGACGCGATGTGCCGATGGTCTCGCCAAGCCGATCAGGTTGAACGCGCCACGGCCGCAGGCCGAGTGTGTTGACGCGTTCGCTTTCCGGGGGACGGAAAGCAGGCTACTCCCCAAAGACGGAAAGCAGTCTAGCCGAGCGGTTTTCTTTCGACAAGCCTTCGTCTCGAAAAAATATACCCCTCCACCCTATAGGGGCAGCGCTTTGGAGATATACTCCCCTACCCTATACAGGAGCCATCGATGAGTCATACCGTTCGCGAAAAACAGAAGCTGCTGAACCGCGTGCGCCGTATCAAGGGACAGGTCGAGGCGATCGAGCGGGCGCTGGAAGACGAGCGCGGCTGCAACGACGTGCTGCAACTGATCACGAGCTGCCGCGGCGCGATGAACGGCCTGCTGGCGGTCGTGCTGGAAGATCACATCCGGTCGCATCTCGTCGATGCGGACACGCCCGACGCGCACGAAGGCAGCGCGACCGAGCAGCTGATCGAGGTCGTCCACAGCTATTTCAAGTAAGCGGATCGGAACATGAACGAATTCAAGAGCCCGGCGGCCGGCGGCGCGCACAGTCACGCGTTTCTGGGCGCCGCCCATGCGCGCAACGAGCGGAAGACGTGGATGGTCATCGGCCTGTGCACGGCGATGATGATCGCCGAGATCGTCGGCGGCACGCTGTTCGGGTCGCTCGCGCTGGTCGCGGACGGGCTGCACATGTCGACGCATGCGGGCGCGATGCTGATCGCCGCGCTGGCCTATACCTATGCGCGCCGGCACGCCGACGATCCGCGCTTCGTGTTCGGCACCGGCAAGCTCGGCGACCTGGCCGGCTTCACGAGCGCGATCGTGCTGGCGATGATCGCGTTGCTGATCGGCTATGAGGCGATCGCGCGCCTGCTGGCGCCGGTGCCGATTCACTTCGACGAAGCGATTCCGATCGCCGTGCTGGGGCTTGCCGTGAACCTCGCCAGCGTGTGGCTGCTGAGCGGCGATCACCATCACGGGCACGATCACGGCCATCATCATGCGCATGGGCACGACGATCACCATGACCATGACCACGACGACGCACACCACGCGCATCATGCTCACGGGTCGCACTCGGCCGCGCATCGCGATCACAACATCCGGTCGGCCTACGTTCACGTGATCGCCGACGCGGCCGTGTCGGTGCTGGCGATCGTCGGCCTGCTGCTCGCGCGGGCGTTCGGATGGGTCTGGATGGACCCGCTCGCGGGCATCGTCGGTGCGCTGGTGATTGCCAACTGGGCGTACGGGCTGATGCGCGATACGGGCGGAATCCTGCTCGACGTCAACGTCGATCGCAAGCTGACCGACAACGTGCGCCGCGCGATCGAGGCGCTCGGCGACAAGGTCAACGATCTCCATGTGTGGCGCGTGGGCCCCGGGCACATGAGCGCGATCGTGTCGGTCGAATCGGGCGACGCCGCGCGCGATGCGCGCTTTTATCATGCGCTGGTCGCGGGCTTCGACGGCGTGTCGCACGTGACCGTCGAAGTGCTGACGCCCGCGAAGGCGGCCTGATCGTGGCCGTGAAATCGCCGTGTATCGAGCTGTGCGCGTTCGACGGCCGCACCGGCTTTTGCGTCGGCTGCCTGCGCACCCGCGACGAGGCGCGCGACTGGAAGAAGCTGACCGACCATCGCCGGCACCAGATCCTCAACGACCGCACGCGCCGGCAGGCGAAACTCCGGCGCGACGCGGCGGAATAACCAGGGTGCACGCGCAACCTGCGATCGTGTCACGGGACTGCAGTAGCATCACAGGCATTCAGCGTCAGGATTCCTGAACCGGGGACGACCCATGCAGACCGACTCATCGACCGGCATTCTTCGGCAGATTCCGCGCAGCGTGTGGGTGCTCGGCTGTGTCAGCCTGCTGATGGACGTGTCGTCCGAAATCATCCACAGCCTGTTGCCGATGTTCCTGATGGCGGGGCTCGGTGCGAGCGCGACGACGATCGGCCTGATCGAGGGGATCGCCGAGGCGACGTCGCCGGTCGTCAAGGTGTTCTCCGGCACGCTGAGCGACTATCTGCGCAATCGCAAATGGCTCGCGGTGGCCGGCTACGCCCTCGGCGCGCTCAGCAAGCCGCTGTTCGCGATCGCGCCGACGATCGGTGTCGTGGTGACCGCACGGATCGTCGACCGCGTCGGCAAGGGGATTCGCGGCGCGCCGCGCGATGCGCTCGTCGCCGACGTGACGCCCGTTCACCTGCGCGGCGCCGCGTACGGGTTGCGTCAGTCGCTCGACACGGTGGGCGCGTTCCTCGGGCCGCTGCTGGCCGTCGTCATCATGCTGATGTGGCGCGACGATTTCCGCCTCGCGTTCTGGCTGGCCGTGATCCCCGGCGTGCTCGCCGTGGCGCTGCTCGCGGTCGGCATTGATGAGCCCGCACGTGCGCCGGGCGAGAAGCGCGTCAATCCGGTTCGCCGCGAGGTCGTCGCGCAACTCGGCGCGCGCTACTGGTGGGTCGTGGCCGTCGGCGGCGTGTTCGCGCTGGCGCGTTTCAGCGAGGCGTTCCTCGTGCTGCGCGCGATGAGCAGCGGCGTGCCCGTCGCACTCGTGCCGCTCGTGATGGTCGCGATGAACGTCGTATACGCGTTGTCCGCTTACCCGTTCGGTAAGCTCGCCGATACGACGAGCCACACGAAACTGATGGTGGTCGGGCTCGCGCTGCTGATCGTCGCCGATATCGTGCTGGCGCACGGCGCGCACTGGCCGACCGTGCTCGTCGGTGTCGCGCTGTGGGGCCTCCATATGGGGATGACGCAAGGGCTGCTCGCGACGATGGTCGCGCAGGCCGCGCCGGCCGAATTGAGAGGGACGGCGTTCGGCGTGTTCAACCTGATCAGCGGCATCGTCACGCTCGTATCGAGCGTCGTCGCGGGTGCCCTGTGGGACCAGATGGGCGCCGCCGCCACGTTCTATGCGGGGGCCGTATTCAGCGCAGCGACCATCGTGTTGCTCGTGTGCGTTCGCACGTCGTTCGGCGCGGTGCAGGATCGCTAGCGCCGAATGCGGCGGCGCATGACTTAACTATCCGTACCGCGTGGAAAGTACAGCGCGAACGTCGTGCGCCCGTCGCGGCTCGCGACTTCCACCTTGCCGCGATGCAGCTCCATGATCGACTTCACGATCGCGAGCCCGAGCCCCGCGTTGCGCGCCGCGCCGTGCCGCGACGAATCGATCCGGTAGAAGCGCTCGAAGATCCGCTCGACCTGTTCGGGCGGAATCGCGACGCCGCGATTCGTGACTTCGACGACTGCGTAGCTGCCTTGTACGGACACGGCCAGTTCGATCGTCGACGCGGCTTGCGCGTGTTCGAGCGCATTCGACGCGAGGTTGCTCACCGCACGCCGGAACAGTGTCGCATCCGCGACGACCGGCGCTTCGCCATGCACGTCGATGCGCACGCCGGCCTCGTCGGCCAGCGCCTGGAAATACGACGCGAGCCGGCGCAGTTCGCTGCCCGCATCGAGTTCGGCGGTCTTCAGGTGCTGCCGCGCATTGTCGGTACGGGCGAGAAACAGCATGTTCTCGATCATCCGCTGCAGCCGTTCGCATTCCTCGATATTCGATTCGATCAGCGCTTCATATTCGTCGGTCGTGCGCGCGCGCGACAGCGTGATCTGCGACGAGCTGATCACGTTCGCGAGCGGCGTGCGCATGTCGTGCGCGAGATCGGATGAGAACTGCGACAGCCGCACGAACGCGCGTTCGAGCCGGTCGAGCATCCGGTTCACCGACGTGGCGAGCTCGCGCAATTCGACCGGGCCGCCGCGCGCGTCGAGGCGCGCGTTCAGGTTGTGCGCCTCGATGCGCGACGTCTGTCGGCCGAGGCTCTCGACCGGGCGCAGCCCGCGCGACGCGACCGCATAGCCGAGCGCACCGACCAGCAGCGCGCCGACGGCCGCCGCGAGCCAGATGTCGACGCGATAGCTTTCGAGCAGCGACTGGCGATCGGTTGCGGTGCGCGCGAGCGCGACCTGGATCGCTTCGCCGGACGGCAGCGTTTCGCGCGCATACACGCAGCGCGACGTGCCGATGCCGGGCGGCGCGCACGTGAACGGGCTGCCGGCGTTGCCAGCCGGATGCGAGGCCGAGATCACCGACGCAAGCGTGTTGCCGGCTTCGTCGGAATGCTCGACAAGCGGGCGGTGTTGCGCATCGTAGATGCCGAGATAGACGCCCGGATGCGACAGCAGCACGTCGTGGAACACGGCCGGATCGGCGCGCAGCGCGGCTGTCGACCCGCTGGCGCGCGCGAGTTGCAGGAACTGGTTGAGCTTGGCGGAGATCTCGATGTCGTCGCGCCGTGTCAATTCGGCGGACAACGAGCGGTAGAGATACGCGCCAGTCAGCGCGAATACCAGCGCCGCGACGGCGGCGAACGCGAGCGTCAGGCGCCGCAGCAGCGAATACGACGCGGGGCGCGCGGTCACGAACGATCCTCGAGCACGTAGCCCATGCCGCGGATCGTGTGGATCAGCTTCTTCTCGTACGCGTTGTCGATCTTCGCGCGCAAGCGCTTGATCGCCGCGTCGACGACGTTCGTGTCGCTGTCGAAATTCATGTCCCAGATCTGCGACGTGATGAAGGTGCGCGTCAGCACCTCGCCTTCGCGTTCCGCGAGCAACTGCAGCAGCGCGAATTCCTGCGCGGTCAGGTCGATGCGAGTGTCCGCGCGCCGCACGCGACGCTTGAGCAGGTCGATTTCGAGATCGGCGACGTGCAGGATGTCGCGCACGTTGCGTGGCGCGCGGCGCAGCAGCGAGCGGATACGCGCGAGGAATTCGGCATACGCGAACGGCTTGAGCAGGTAATCGTCGGCGCCGAGTTCGAGCCCGGCGACCTTGTCCTCGATCGCCTCGCGGGCCGTGAGCAGCAGCACGGGCGTCTGCTTCTGCGCGCGCAGCCGCCTGAGCACCTCGAAGCCGTCCAGCGCGGGCAGCATCACGTCGAGCACGATCAGGTCGAAATCCTCGTGCAAGGCGAGGAACAGGCCGTCCTGGCCGTTTTCCGTGACATCGACCGTGTAGCTCGCCTCCGTCAACCCCTTCCGGAGGTATGACGCCATCTTGGGTTCGTCTTCGACTATCAGTATCCGCATGGTGAGGCAGGCTGTCCGTGATTCCAGCCGGTCAGTGTAACGCCGGAGCGTACGGCAGCGCGCGTGCGTGAAGAATGACCGGCGGATGACGGAATTGTCATGAAAAGCCGGTCATGTTTCGGCCATGCCGTCGTCACCGCGGCGGCGATAAGCTGCGACCGTCTTGTCCCCGGAGCGCGCCGTCGTGCGACGCGCCGGCCCTAACGATCGCTGTCTGCCTGATCTCGCATCCATGTCGTACTGGCGCACATTTCTCGTCGTCGTGTTGCTCGCGCTGAGCCTGTCGATCCCGTCGTTCGCGGCGGTTTCGATGCAGTGCCCGGGCGCCGCCGTGCCGCAAGAGGAAAAGGCGTCGCACGCGATGCCGGCCGCGCAGGGTGGCCATCACGATCACGGCGATCACGCGCGGCATGCGTCGTCATGTGCCGCGTGCGTGTCCTGCTGCTTTGGCACGGGGATGTCGAGTGCGCCTGCGGTGCCCGCCGCGGCGAGCGTCGGCGTCACCATCGTCGCGCCTCCGCGTTCGGCCGGGGGCGTGTCGTTCCTGACGGGCGGCATCGACCGGCCGCCGCGCCGGATGCCCGCCTAGTCGCTGCCCGCGGCCGATGCGCCGCGATCCGCCATCCGCTCCGGCGGCCGCATCCGGCGCGCCGGACGACTTACGACGAGACATGTTCATGCGATTGATCATTGCGGCGCTGTTGGGCGTGGCGGCCCTCGTGCCGTCGCTCGCGCCCGCGCAAACTCCGTTTCCCGATCCGGCGGACGCCGCCGCGTCGGTGCCGGACGTCACCGTGACGTCCGCGTTCGACGGCTACCGGCCGTATCGGGACGACGCAGGCCCGGGCTGGAAGCAACTGAACCGGGACGTGATGGAGCGGCCCGCGAAAGGGCGCACGACCGGCAACGCCGCGCCCCATTCGACGCACGGAGGGGCCACGCGATGACGACGCTCGCGATATCACCGAGGATCGGCGCGGCCGCGATCGCGCTGGCGTTCCTCGTGGGCTGCACGACGTTTTCGAAGGATGGCGGGTTCGACGCCGTGTCGTCGGCTGCATCGGAACGCATCGGAAAGGACGCGGTGGTGGTGAGGACCGACGCCGACCGCGAAGCGGTCGACCAGCGGACGAAGGAACTGCTCGGCAAGCCGCTGTCGATGGACGACGCGGTGCAGGTCGCGTTGCTGAACAACCGCGGGCTGCAGGCGTCGTACGCGGAACTCGGGCTGTCGGAGGCCGACCTCGTGCAGGCCGGCCGGTTGCCGAACCCGCGCTTCGCGTTCAGCCGCACGCGTGCCGGCGATGGCGAGCTGACGCTTGGCCGCACGTTCTCGGCGAACGTGTTCGCGCTGCTGACGATGCCGCTCGCAACGAAGATCGAACGCCGCCGTTTCGAGCAGACCAAGCTCGAAACGGCCGATGCGATGCTGAAGGTCGCGGCCGACGCGCGCCGCGCGTATGTCGAGGCGGTCGCCGCCGAGCAGGCCGCACACTATGCGCAGCAGGTGCGCGACGCCGCGAGCGCGGCCGCCGAACTCGCACTGCGCATGCGGCAGGCCGGCAACTTCAGCCGGCTCGACTACGCCCGTGAACAGGCGTTTCACGCCGACGCGGTCGCGCAGCACGCGAAAACGCGGCAGCAGGCCATCGCCGCACGCGAGAAGCTCACGCGCGCGATGGGGCTGTGGGGCGAGCGCACGCGGTACGCGCTGCCCGAGCGCTTGCCGGATCTGCCGAAGGCGCGCCCGAACCTGCCCGACCTCGAACGCTTCGCGATGGGCAATCGCCTCGACGTCCAGGCCGCGAAGCTGCAGACGCAGGGCGTCGCGTCGTCGCTCGGCCTGAGCAAGGCCACGCGTTTCGTCAACGCGGTCGAGCTCGGCTACGTGAACGACTACGAGACCGGCAAGGGCCACGAGCACGGTTACGAGATCAGCGTCGAGATTCCGCTGTTCGACTGGGGTGGCGCCAAGGTCGCGCGCGCCGAGGCGATCTACATGCAGTCCGCGAACCGGCTCGCGAAAACGGCCATCGATGCACGCTCGGAAGTACGCGAATCGTATGCGGCGTACGTGACGAGCTACGACGTCGCGACGCACTATCGCGACGAAGTCGTGCCGCTGCGCAAGACGATCTCCGACGAACTGCTGCTGCGCTACAACGGGATGCTCGCGAGCGTGTTCGAGCTGCTGACCGATGCGCGCGAACAGGTCGGCGCGGTCAACGGCTACATCGATGCGCTGAAGGACTACTGGCTCGCGGAAACCGATCTGCAGATGGCCGTCGGCGGCCGGTTGCCGTTACCGGGTGCCGTGCCGAGCGCGACGCATTCCGCCGAATCCGCACCCCAATCCCCATCCAGCGCCGACGCTGCGCCGCAGCCGGCTTCCACTCCCGCGGCGCCGTCGGCGCCCGCCACGCAACCGCATCCGGAAGGTCATTGACATGGTGTCCCGTCGACAATTTCTCAGCGGCTCGGGCGCCGCACTGCTCGGTGCGGCGATGGTCAGCAAGGCTGGCGCCGCGTCGTTGCCCGACGCGCCGACGATGGCGAAAGCCGGCACGCAGCCGCCGCTCGTGCCGCCCAACGGCCGCCCGTACACGCCCGTCGCGACGCTGAACGGCTGGTCGCTGCCGTGGCGGATGAAGAACGGCTGGAAGGAATTCCACCTGACGGCCGAGCCCGTCGTGCGCGAGATGGCGCCCGGCATGAACGCGAACCTGTGGGGCTACAACGGTCAGTCGCCGGGCCCGACGATCGAGGCCGTCGAAGGCGACAAGGTCCGCATCTTCGTGACCAACCGGCTGCCCGAGCACACGACGATCCACTGGCACGGGCTGCGGCTGCCGAACGGGATGGACGGCGTCGGCGGCCTCACGCAGCCGCATATCCCGCCCGGCAAGACCTTCGTCTACGAGTTCCAGCTCGAAGCGCACGGCACGTTCATGTATCACCCGCATGCCGACGAGATGGTGCAGATGGCGATGGGGATGATGGGGATGTTCATCGTACATCCAAAGGACCGCGGCACGATGGCGGTCGATCGCGATTTCGTGTTCCTGCTCGCCGCATACGACATCGACCCGGGCAGCTACACGCCGCGCGTGAACGAGATGACCGACTTCAACATGTGGACCTTCAACTCGCGCGTGTTCCCGGGCATCGATCCGCTGCCGGTGCGCGCCGGCGACCGCGTGCGGATTCGTTTCGGCAACCTGACGATGACGAACCACCCGATCCACCTGCACGGCTACAGCTTCGAGGTCGCGGGCACCGACGGCGGCTGGATTCCGCCGGCCGCGCGCTGGCCGGAAGTGACGGCCGATGTCGCGGTGGGTCAGATGCGCGCGATCGAGTTCACCGCCGATCGTCCGGGCGACTGGGCGTTCCATTGCCACAAGTCGCACCACACGATGAATGCGATGGGCCATCAGGTGCCGAACCTGATCGGCGTACCGCAGAAGGATCTCGCGAAGCGCATCGGCAAGCTCGTGCCCGACTACATGGCGATGGGCAGCACGGGCGGCGCGATGGGCGGCATGGAGATGCCGCTGCCAGACAACACGCTGCCGATGATGACCGGCACCGGCCCGTTCGGGCCGCTGGAGATGGGCGGCATGTTCACGGTGCTCAAGGTGCGGCAGGGGCTGGGCCGCAACGACTATCGCGATCCGGGCTGGTTCCGGCATCCGAAGGGCACCGTCGCATACGAATACACCGGCGAATTGCCGGACGGCTGAAGCAGCATGCGGCGGCCGCGTCGATGCGGCCGCCGGTTTCCATTCACTCACACGGGAGTCGACACGATGAAGAAGGGACTGGTTTTGATGGCGACGGGGTGCGCGCTGGCGTTCTCCGCGGCGTCGTACGCGGCCGGCGACATGGCCGGCATGGACATGAGCGCGAATGCGAAGCAGGGCGCCGCGGCGTCGCGCATGTCGCACGGCGAGATCCGCAAGGTCGACACGGCGGCCGGCAAGCTGACGATCAAGCACGGCCCGCTGGAGAACCTCGGGATGGACGCGATGACGATGGTGTTCAAGGTGAAGGACCCGGCGATGCTGGCGCAGGTGAAGGTGGGCGATACGATCGATTTCGTCGCCGAGGACGTGGACGGTGCGTTGACCGTCGTCGAGCTGAAGAAGCCGTGAAGCGGAGCGCGTGAACATGACGATCTCGATGCTCAAGCGGCTGGCCGGCTTTGCCGCGGCTACCGCCATCTTCGCAGGCGCACCGGTCGCGGCGTCGGCGCACGGCAAGCTGGAGCGCGCCGTACCGGCGGCCGGCAGCACGATCGATGCGGCGCCCGACACGGTGCGGCTCACGTTCAACGAAGACGTCGAACCGGCGTTCAGCTCGGTGAAGGTGTCGGACGCGAGCGGCAACGCCGTCACGCAGGACAAGGCGAAGGTCGACGCGTCGAACCCGCGCGTGATGACCGTCGCGATACCGAAGCTTGCGGCAGGCGCGTACACCGTACAGTGGGCGGCGATGACGGCCGATGCGCATCGCACGAAGGGCGCCTATACGTTCCGGGTGAAGGAATGAACGACGGCATCGTCGGCCTGCTGCGGCTCGTGGCGGTGGCGATCCAGAACGCCGGGTTCGCGGTCGTCGTCGGCGCATTGCTCGGCCGGCACTGGCTCGCACGTGGCGTGTCCGCGTGGCAGCACGACGTTGGGCGGCGGCTCGCCGCGACGCTGCGTATTGCGTCCGTCGTATCGCTGCTCGCGAGCGTCGCCGCATTCTGGGCGCACTGCGCATTGATGAGCGAGGTGTCGCTGCTCGACGCAGGGCTGGCGGTGTGTTCGATGCTCGCGCGCACCGGCTTCGGTCATGCGTGGCTGGCCGGGGCGGCGTTCATGCTCGTCGTCGTGCTGCTGTCGTTCGTCGGACGCACGGACGACACGCGGTTTCCGTTCGCGATGGTGGCTGCCCTCGCTTGTGTCGCGCTGGCGCGCAGCAACGGCGGCCATCCGGTGGACGCCGGGCTGTTCAGCGTGCCAGTGTGGATCGATTGGCTGCATCTGCTGGCGATCAGCGCGTGGGTGGGGCTCGTGCTCGTGACGGCATTCGGCGTGATGTCGCGGCTCGCCCGCATGCCGGCGAGCGAACGCGCGACGGGCGCATCGTTCGTGCAGTCGCTGTCCGACGCATCCACTTACGCGCTGGTCGTGTTGTTCGCGACCGGCGCGTACAACGGCTGGCGCGGCGTCGATACACCCGCCAACCTGTTCGCGTCGACGTACGGGCAAATCCTGCTGCTGAAGCTTGTGCTCGTGCTGATTGCCGCGATGCTCGGCGGACACAACCGCTTCTTCGGGATGCCGGAGCTGCTGGCCGCGTTGAAGGACCCGGCCGCCGCGATACCGGTACGCGCGTTGAGACGGTTCGGCATGGTGTTGCGAGTCGAGGCGGTCGTGCTCGGCGGCGTGCTGATGGTGGCGGCCGTGCTCGTGTCGAGCGCGTTGCCGGGGACGGCCTAGCGGCGGGGCTTCGTCGTCGGAAGATCGGCTGCATTGTCGAGACTTGACCGGACGACGCATGGCGATCGCGGCGTGATGACGACGATTACATCGGCCTGTCTCGCGATTACCAAAAACTGTCATTGAGCGCCGCTAAGCTTTCGCCACCCTCACAACCGGGATTCCCGCCATGCGCTCGCCAATCTGCCTGTTTGCCCCGCTATTGTTGCTCCCGACGCTCGCCGCGCCGGTATTCGCCGCCACTGCCGCGCCCGTCAGCGCGAACTGCGGCGGCAGCACGACGCCGATCGCCGATATCCAGGGGGCCGGCGCGCCGTCGCCGCTCGCCGGTCAGAACGCATCGATCGAAGCGGTCGTCACCGCCGATTTCGGCGGCACCGACGGTTTCGGCGGCTTCTTCGTCCAGCAGGCGGACGCGCAGCGCCGCAACCAGCCGGGCGTGTCCGAAGGCCTGTTCGTCTATGCGCCGAAAGCGCGCGCGAAGGCCGGCGATCTCGTGCACGTAACGGGCAAGGTCGAGGAGAAATACGGGCAGACGCAGCTCACGCTGCAGGGCGCGATCGCGGTATGCGCGAACGGCCAGACGGTCACGCCCGCGACGCTCACGCTGCCGGTCGACAGCCCGAGCGCGTTCGCCGCATACGAAGGGATGCTCGTGCGCCTGCCGCAGACGCTGAGCGTCACCGACAACTACGAACTCGGCCGCTACGGCAGCGTGATGCTCAGCAACGGCCGCCTGCGTACGCCGACGAGCGTCGTGCCGCCCGCGCAGGCGCAGACGCAGATCGACGCGAACGCGCGCAACCGCCTGATCCTCGACGACGGCTCGAACAAGCAGAACCCCGCGACCGTGCCGTATCCGGCGCCGGGCCTGTCGGCCGCGAACACGCTGCGCGCGGGCTACACCGTGCGCGACGTGGAAGGCGTGCTCGAAGTGCGTTACGGCGCCTGGCGCGTGCAGCCGCTGCCGGGCGCGGCCGTGCCGGCGTTCGACGCGCGTTCGAACCCGCGCACCATCGCACCGGCGCGCGATCCGAAATCGAACCTGCGCGTCGCATCGTTCAACGTACTGAACTACTTCAACGGCAACGGTCTCGGCGGCGGCTTCGACGATCCGAACAATCGCGGCGCGAAGACGTTCCAGGAATTCCAGCGCCAGGAAGCGAAGATCGTCAGCGCGCTGAAGGCGATCGACGCCGACGTGATCGGCCTGATGGAAATCCAGAACAACGGCTATGGCGAACTGAGCGCGGTGCGCCAGCTCGCGGCGAAGCTGGGCAACCACTGGCGCGTGGTCGATCCGGGCACGTCGCGGCTCGGCGGCGATGCGATTGCGGTCGCGATGATCTACGACAGCCGCAAGGTCGAGCCGGTCGGCCGTGCGGCGACGCTCGCGATCGACGACAAGAATCGCCAGCCGCTCGCGCAGTCGTTCCGGCTGGTCAACGGCAACAAGCAGGCGCTGACGGTGGCCGTGAACCACCTGAAGTCGAAGAACTGCCCGGACGCCGCGAACGACGATCTCGACCAGGGCGATGGTCAAGGCTGCTGGAACCCGACGCGCACGCGCGCGGCGGCGAAGGTCGCCGACTGGCTGGCCGGCAACCCGACGGGCGTCAAGAGCCAGGGCGTGCTGCTGATCGGCGACTTCAACAGCTACACGTACGAAGATCCGATCCGCACGCTGGAATCGCGCGGCTACCGCAACCTCGTCGCGCGCTGGATCGGCGCGAATGCGTACAGCTACGTGTACAACGGCGAAGCCGGTTATCTCGACCACGCACTGGCGACGCTGCCGCTCGCGTCGCACGTTAAGGCCGTGCACGAATGGCACATCAATGCGGACGAGCCGCTCGCGCTGCAGTACACGCTTGCGTACAAGTCGGCCGAGCAGCAGAAGACGTTCTACGCGGCCGATGCGTATCGTTCGTCGGATCACGATCCGGTGCTGATCGATATCGCGCTGCCGGGCGGCGGAAAGTAAGCGTGGTTTGAGTCTTGGTGACGGCGCGATGTGCGGCAATGCCGGACATCGCGCCCGTTCCGGAAAGCCGTTCGAATACCGGGTAAATAATGCCGTGAACAATTAATCGAACCGGTATTTTATGGATGATGCGGTGCACATCGATACTTCGATTGAAGTGCGATTGAAATGGAAAGAATCATCGAATGACGTGTGCATGCTGCTGCATCGTCTTAATCGATTGACGATAATAAAATTGAAAGAATAGTCCTGTCGATCTGAAGGCTTTCGATGCGTTTCTCCAATGCAGGAAAGGCTTCCGTGTTATGCCGAAAAAGTAAAATATTCGACGCGACATAGCCGATAAAGCTCGCCTTGCACGAATAATTCCGTTTTCTTTCAAATACCAGACACTGTCCAGCCTTCGCATCATTGCGGGATTTTTAATATCCGAATGATCTTTGACAACGCGGCGCAGCACCGCCTATTTTTGTCATGGCTCAAGTTTCAGTCATACAAAAGTTGTCCAAACTGCAGGGGGCGCGTCCGGGCATCATTCTCGCCAGCAGTTTGCTGTGTCTGTATCAAGTTCAGTCTCTTAGCAGTCCCATCCCCAACCGCCGACTGCCGATCGTGCAACGCGAGTGGCGGGTCAGCTTGCGCGTGTCGCGGGCGTTGGCGGCCTTTGTGACACGGTATCCGAAATCAAAGGGCAGAGAATGAAACCAGACAGGAGCAGTACCGGCAGCCGCCGTGTTCGTCGCGGCCGGCTGGCCGGGCTAGGCGCATTGACTGCCATGACACTGGCGCTCGCGGCATGCGGCGGTGACGATTCGTCGTCCGTCGGCGCGTCGAGTCTCGCGCAGGCCACCGCGAGCCAGCAGGCCAGCGCGCAGGCCGCCGGCACCCAGGCGCCGGCCACCAACCAGCCGTACGTCGACCCGGTCGCGTACTCGATGAACGCGACCGACGGCCTTGCGCCGTCGCAGGTGTCCGAGAAAGCGGCCGTCATGCATTACCAGTGGAAAGGCGGCGGCAAGACGATCGACTACACGACCACCACCGGCCACCTGACCGCGCAGGATGCGAACGGCAACCCGGAAGCGTCGATGTCGTATGTCGCGTACACCGCGCCCAGCACGAACGGCAAGCCGCGCCCGGTCACGTTCGTCTATAACGGCGGGCCCGGCTCGTCGTCGATCTGGCTGCGCCTCGGCTCGTTCGCGCCGACCCGCGTGGCCACGCCCGATCCGCTGTTCGGCAACAACTGGCCGAACTATCCGCTCGTCGACAATGCGGAGAGCCTGATCGACACCACCGACCTCGTGTTCATCGACCCGCCCGGCACCGGGCTGTCGGAAGCCGTGTTGCCGAACACCAACCAGAAGTACTGGGGTTCCGACGTGGACGTGAACATCATGCGCGACTTCATCCAGCGCTACCTGAACGTCAACAGCCGCGGCACGTCGCCGATCTACCTGTACGGCGAATCGTACGGCACGCCGCGTACCGACATGCTCGCGCTCGCGCTCGAATCGGCCGGCGTGCACCTGACGGGCATCGTGCTGCAGTCGGCGATCCTGAACTACTTCGCGGACGCGGTGGAAGCGGTGGCGATCACGCAATCGACCGAAGGGCTGTTGCTCGATACCGACACGGTGGCCGGCTATCTGCCCGGCTACGCGGCGGTCGCGGCGTACTTCAACCAGGTGTCGCCGGCGCCGGTGAACCAGGATCTGTATGCACTGCAGACGGAACTGTTCACGACGCTGATCTACAGCCAGCTGCAGAAGTACTCGCAGTCGTGGGTGTTGAGCCAGCTCGGCATCCCGGATGCGCTCGGCACGCCGGTGTTCCCGAGCGATGCGACGCTCAGGCTGTGGTCGATCCCGTCGAGCCTCACCCAGCAGGCGCTGCGCGGTTACTTCAACGCGAATCCGTTCGGCACGAGCCTGCTGCCCGGCACGACGATCGGCCGGTACGACGGGCGCGTGTCGTTGCCGAATTCGGACCCGCGGCTGCAGAACGACGGCGATCCGTCCGACATCCTGATCTCTCAGCCGTTCACGAACGCGCTCGCGACGCAGATGCCGGATTACCTCGGCTATACGGCCCCGAACGCGACGTACTTGCCGCTGAACGACAACATCATCGAGGTCTGGGATTTCTCGCACGACGGCCAGCCGATGCCGGACACGATCCCCGATCTGCTCGGCGCGCTGCAGCTCAACCCGAAGCTTCGCGTGCTCGCGGAGAACGGCTTCCACGATCTCGCGACGCCGTTCTTCAACACCGAGAAGCAACTCGCGCGGCTGCAGACGGTGAAGGGCCTGAATCCGAAGCTGCAGGTGAACTTCTTCCAGGGTGGTCACATGATCTATCTGGACGACGTCGCGCGCCCGCAGATGAAGCGGGATTTGCAGACCTTCTACAAGGGCGCGCGGATTCCGACGGCGCTGACGCTGCACACGCTGCCGCCGCCGTGGCCGGATGAAAACCCGCCGAGCGTCCCGACCGGCAGCACGCCAGGCGCGACCGCCGCGACGACGCTGGCGGCAACCCCTTGAGCGACGGAGTCCTTATCAAAGGAACCCTCTCTTCATCCATTGAATGCGAGCGATCATGTCCCTAATCCAATTGATGCGGCGTATGTCTCCGTTGATCGTGCTCGGTGCCGTGATGAGCAGTGCCCATGCGTTGCCGCCGCAGGCGGTGGCGCCGGTGAAGCTGCCGCACGGCGGGCGCGGTGTCGACGGTCCGTTCTTTCCGGCCACGCGCGCGGCGCCGGTGTTGCCGTCGACCGGCGCGGCCTTGCAACAGCAGGCGCAACAGCGCGTCGACGCGCGGCTCGGCGGCAATACCGTGCTGAGCAACGGCGCGGCGGTGACGAAAGCGCAGGCGCAGAGCAGCGGGCTCGGCTTCGTGTCGAAGCACTTCGACGAGATCGATGCGAAGCACACCGGCCGCGTGACGATGAGCGATGTCCGGCAGTTCATCCGGCAGCGGCAGGTGCAGGCGCAGCAGGAACAGCAGGACGAGTGACGTAGCCGGGCAGGGCGGCAGCCGGCGCGGCTTTCGGTCGCGCGGGCCGCCGAATGTCGGCGGGCGCAGGCGCTGGATCGGCCGGCGTCCTATTCCCTCCGCCGCTTCTCGCGTCGCGGCCCGAAGCGCGCGCGATAGTCGCGCGGCGAGGCGCCGACGCGTTTCGCGAACGCACGCTGCAGCGCGTCCACGCTGCCGAATCCCGCGCGTTCCGCGATCCGTTCGAGTGGCCAGTCGGCCCGCTCCAGCAGCGCCTTCGCTCGCTCGACACGCGCGGCCAGCACGTACTGCGCGGGCGACACGCCGGTCTCCCTGAAGAAATTGCGCGCGAAGGTCCGTTCGCTCATGTGCATTCGCGCGGCCAGCGCGGCGACGCCGAGGTCGCCGGCCGGATCGTCGGCGATGTCGGCGAGCAGTGAACGCATGCGCGGCGTCGCACGAGCCTGGATGTCGAGCCCGACGCTGAACTGCGCCTGTCCGCCGGGACGATGCATGAACAGCACCAGTTCGCGTGCGACCGCGAGCGCGGTGGGCGCGCCGCAGTCCGCCTCGACGAGTGCCAGACACAGATCGATGCCGGCCGTCACGCCGGCCGACGTATGGAACGGCGGATCGCTCACGTAGAGCGCGTCCGGTTCGATCCGCGCGTCGGGACAGAGCGCCTGTAGCGTCGCGCACTGGTTCCAGTGCGTGGTCGCGCGCTTGCCGTCCAGCCATCCGCCGGCGGCGAGCACGAACGCACCCGTGCAGATGCTCGCGATGCGCCGCGTGTCCGCGATCCGCGTGCGGAGCCACGGCAGCACGCCGGCTTCCGACGCGGCGTGCCGCAGCGCCGCTTCATCGCCGCCCGCGACGATGATCGTGTCGATTCGTGCGGGCAGCGCCGCCAGTGCGGCCGCGCCGGCGAGGCGCAGGCCCGCGTGCGTGACGATGTCGTCCCCGTGTTGCGACGCGAGCGTGAGCCGGTATGGGGCGGCGTGCGCCGGAAGATGACGGTTCGCGACCGCGAACACTTCCATCGGCCCCGTGATGTCGAGCGACTGGACGCCTTCGAAGCCGACGACGACGATGTCGCGTGCCGAACAGGTTGACTGGGACATGGCGGAAAGTGCGGTGGAGTTGTCCTTGTGACCGCGAGCATGATCCTTGTAATTTTCCGGACATGCAATCGATCGATACGGGTGGACGATGCGGGAACGGAAGACAGGCAGCGCGGTGTTGCTCGTGTGCGGGCTGTTGGGTGCGTGGGCATTGGGGGGGCCGACGCGGGCGATGGCGGAAGATGCGCCGGCGGCGGCCCGGACGCTGACGATCGCCATGCCGAAGGCGGGCCGCACGCGGCCGCTCGTGGTGATCGTCGCGGACAACGCCGGCACGGAGACGACCGATTTCATCGTTCCGTACGCGATTCTGAAGCGCTCCGGCGCCGTCGATGTCGTCGCCGTGTCGGCCGACGAAGGCACGGTCGAACTGATGCCCGCCCTGCGCATGCTGGCCGATACCACGTTCGACCGGTTCGACGCGACGGTGCCCGCGGGCGCCGACGTCGTGATCGTTCCCGCGCTGCATCGTGCGGACCGGCCGGCCGTGCTGGCCTGGCTACGTAGGCAGGCTGCTGCCGGCGCGACGATGGTGGCGATCTGCGATGGCGCCGAGGTCCTCGCGAACACCGGCCTGCTGCGGCAGCGCACCGCAACGTCGCACTGGTATTCGCGCGAGGGCCTGCGTCGCCGCTTCACCGAGACGAAATGGGTCGACGATCGTCGCTACGTGATGGACGGCAACGTCATGACGACGACCGGCGTATCCGCATCGATTCCCGCTTCGCTGGCGTTGCTGGGTGTGCTGGCCGGACCGAACGCAGCGCGCGAGACAGCGCGGGGCCTCGGCGTACAGGCTTGGAGCGATGATCACGACGGTGGCCGGTTCGGGTTGACCGCGCGCGCGGTGGCGATCGCATTGATGAACCGCCTCGCGTTCTGGCGGCACGAGACGTTCGATCTGCCGGTCGAAAGCGGGTTCGACGAACTCACGGTCGCGTTGACCGCCGACGCGTGGGCGCGGACCTGGCGCAGTGATGTCGTCGCGACGGCCGATGCGAGCGTAGTCGAGTCGAGGCACGGGCTGCGGTTGCTGGCGCAGCCGGCCGATGTCCGGCACGCGCGTGTGGCGATGTCGGCTGGCCGGCGGGGCGATTCGGCGCTGCCCGGCGTGCTTGCCGATATCGCGGCGCGCTACGACGACGCGACGTCCAGTTGGGTCGCGCTGCAACTGGAGTATCCGAAGTAGCACCCATCGCGCAGGCTACGGCGCGATCACCGTCATCCTGAACGGCCCGCCATGTTCCGCCGCATGCGCGACCGCGTCGTTCGCGTCGTCGAGCGCGAAGACCGTTACGTCGAAATGCCCGAGGTCGAGCAACCCGCCGCGGACGAGCCCGGTCATCAGCGTCACGGCTTCCGTCGGGTACATCCATTTGCCGCGCAGCGTGATGTCGTTGCGCATGATCCACGGATACGGCAGCTCGAGCCCGGCTCCGCCGAGCATGCCGACGCCGCCCATCAGCACCACGCGTCCATAAGGACGCACGGCCATCACGGCGGCACGCACCGTCGTCGCCGGCACCGACGGCGGCATCAGGTCGATCACGCAGTCGATCGGCCCCGGCGCCGCCTGCTGCATGCGGATGCGGTCCGCGGTTTCGTCGCCGGTCAGCCCGACCGTGCGCACGCGCTCGCCGAAGCGGCGTTCGAGCTCCGCCAGCACGCGTGCATTACGGCCGGGCGCGACCACGCATTGCGCGCCCATCGCCAGCGCCACCGCGATGCAGGCGCTGCCGAAATTGCCGGTCGCGCCGCTGACGAGCAGGATTTCGCCGGCGCGCAGGTCGGACGCAAGCAGGCCGCCGTAAGGCACGAGCAGCGTATTGAGTGCGCACCAGCGCGCGGCGTCGGCCGGCGCGATCGCGCCGATGCGCACCGCGTTCTCGGTCGGCACGCGCAGCCGCTCGGCGAACGGGCCGTCGTGGAAATAGCGCTGCAACTGCTTGCCGCCTTCGCCGCGCGCACTCCAGCCCTGCAGCACGATGTCGGGCATCCGCGCATCGTCGCGCGAGCGCACGGTCGGGTCGCAGAACACCCAGTCGCCCGGCTGCAATTGCGTCGCGTCGGGGCCGGTTTGCCGGACCCGGCCGATCGCGCCGCAGCCCGGCACCATCGGCAACTCGATCGGATAGCGGCGCTCGCCGCTGAACACTTCCCGTGCATAGGACAGAACCGGCGTCGCGACGACGTCCACGACGACTTCGCCGGTGCCGAGCACGGGGTCCGGTATCGTTTCGATCGCGAGCGGCTGGCCGAGCGACTTCAGGATCGCAGCTTTCATGACGCTTCCTCGGGGTGGGGACGCGTCGATTCTGGCAGGCTTAGAATCGGCAACAAGGCCCGGCGCGAACCCAGGATCGGCCGGTACCACCCAGCACGGAGCGAACCCGATGACCGTCACCACGCGAACCCCGTTCGGCGATTTCCTGCGCTCGCGGCGCAAGAAGCTGCGCCCGGATGCCGTCGGCCTGCACGACGGCCCGCGCCGGCGCACGCCCGGCCTGCGGCGCGAGGAAGTCGCGGAACGGGCGGGCATCGGCGTCGACTGGTACGTGCGGCTCGAGCAGGGGCGCGACGTCAATCCGTCGGATGCGACGCTCGACGCGCTGGCGCGCGCGTTGCGGCTCGACAAGGCCGAAGCCGCCCACCTGCGCACGCTCGCGCGGCGCGACGGGGCACGTGCGTTCGTGCCGGAGCATGTGCCGCCGGCCATCGCGCGGCTCGTCGCGCATCTTCAGCAGCCTGCGTACGTGACCGGCCGGCGCTGGGACATCCTCGCGTGGAATGCTGCCGCGGCCGATCTGCTCGGCTTCGACCGGCTGGCGCCGGCCGATCGCAACATCCTCGTCTACATGTTCGAGGCGCCGTACGCGCGTGCGCTGTTCGCCGCCAGTTGGGCCGACGAGGCACGCCGGATGATCGCGCTGTTTCGCGCGAACCACGATCTCTACGCGAGCGACCCGGCGTTCGTCGCGCTGGTGGCGCGCCTGCGCACCGGCAGCGGCGAGTTCGCACAATGGTGGGATGCGCATGACGTGCGCAGTGGCGTGTCGGGCGAGAAGGTGCTCGTGCATGCGCGACGCGGCACGCAGCGCTACGAGTACGCGACGTTTCAGGCGAACGACGATCCCGCGCTGAAGCTGGCGATCTATACGCCGGTGAACGGCGATGAACAGACGTGAGGCGGAAGTGACCGGCGCCATCCGGCGTTCATGCAGCGAGGCATCGGCTTCGTGCGTGAACGCAGGGGTGACGCGTAACGGCGGAAGGGCGGCGGCTCAGGCCGTGCGTCGCGCGGACAGCCGATTCCAAAGCAGGCCGGAGCGGCTGCCGCTGCGGCAATACGCGAGCACCGGCTTCGGCAGCGCGTCGACCAGCGCGCCGAACGCGTCGACTTCCGCGTCGCCGATGCGGTCGCGTTCGACCGGCAGGTAGCGCGCGTCCATGCCGAGTTCGCGCGCGGCCGCGGCGATCTCCTCGAACGCCGGCTGATCGTCGCCTTCGCCATCCGGCCGGTTGCAGATCACCGCGCGGAAACCGGCATTGCGGATCGCCTTCAGGTCGGCCGGCGTGATCTGCCGCGACGCGGTGAAGCCGGTCGCCGCCGCGGCCCGACATTGCTCGATCGCCCGCGCGAAACAGCCGATCGCGAAGTCGACGTCCTGTTCGGTCGAGAACCGCCCGAAGCTGATGCGCACCGTGCGCCCGGCGGTTTCCGCATCGAGGCCGATCGCGGTCAGCACGTGGGACGGCGCGCCGCTGGTCGAATTGCATGCGGAGGTGGACGACACGGCGAGCGCATCGCCGAGCATGAACGGGAAGAAGCCCGGCGCATGCACCGTCAGGCTCAGCGTGTGCGGGATGCGGCGGGCGGCGGCCGCGTTCTGCGTGACGTCGCCGAGCGCGAACAGCGCGCGGGTGAGCCGCGCGCCGAGCGCCGCGATCCGTGCGGCTTCGCCGTCGAGCTTTTCAGCGGCGAGCGCGCATGCGACGCCCATGCCGACGATCTGATGCGTGGCGAGCGTGCCCGAGCGCAAGCCGCGCTCGTGGCCGCCGCCGTGAATCTGCGGCGCGATCCGGCTCGCGATCTCGCGGCGCACGAACAGCGCGCCGATGCCCTTCGGGCCGTACACCTTGTGGGCGGACATCGACATCATGTCGATGCCGAGCGCGCGCACGTCGATCGGCGTCTTGCCGAGCGCCTGCGCGGCGTCGACGTGGAGCAGTGCGCCGGCGGCATGCACGATGCGGGCGATCGCGCCGATGTCGGTCAGCGTGCCGATCTCGTTGTTCACGAGCATCAGCGACACGAGGCCGGTGTCGGGGCCGATCGCGGCCGCCACCGCGTCGGCGGTGATTTCGCCGTGGGCATCGGGGGTCAGGAAGGTGACCTGTGTGCCGTGTTTCGCCAGGTTCGCCATCGTGTCGAGGATGGCTTTGTGCTCGAGGCGGCTCGTGATCAGGTGGCGCTTGCCGGTCGCGTGTTCCGCATAGCCCTTCAGCGCGAGGTTGTTCGACTCGGTGGCGCCCGACGTCCAGACGATCTCGTCGGCATCCGCGCCGATCAGGGAGGCGACTTGCGCGCGGGCGTGCTCGACCTTGTCTTTCGCGAGCCGGCCGGCGGCGTGCGAACTGGATGCGGGGTTGCCGAAGATGCCGTCGAAGCCGAGGCAGGCCGTCATCGCTTCGATCACGCGCGGATCGGCAGGGGTCGTGGCTGCGTAGTCGAGGTAGTGCAGCGGGGTGGTGTCGCTCATGTCCGTCTCTTGCTGATTGCGTAGTGACGGAAATGATACGGGGGACAGAAGGGAAAAAGGATCCAAAGTTGGCTGGGGATTGGGCTCCGTGTGGAATAATGTTTTATGAAATCGATGAATAATGGAATTTACTTCTCGATCTGGCCGGTGCCCATACAGGTGAAGATTGGCGACGAAGTTTTCGACGGCGACGGCTCGCCGGAAGGGTGCCCGGAGCACTTCTTTCCAGTTGCTCCGCATCCATCGAGCACGTTTTCCAACACGGAATCGACCGCACCGAGCGAGCAGTCCGCCGACACCCCGAGGTCTATGAGGGATTCCCCCGGTAACACGCGAGCGAGTGCCACTCCAGTGCCGCACCCTTCGCCCGACGCTTTCCCGCCGCCCCTTCCCGCCCGCCGCTCCCGATTATTTGCGTTTCGCGAATGACGCGTTCGCTGGTTGTTCCATACCCGATCGGCGGCCGCGCACCTATCGTGGTGGCGTTGGCTGAGCCCGTTCGATGCGTCGAATCCGGACGCCAGCCGGCACTTCCTCGCGATCCTCGCGATTCGCGTCGCACACAAAAACCATCGGACCCGGGCCATGCGCAGGCGCTGCGGCGCACGCGGGCGAACCGGCGTCCACGGAGACGGACATGCAAGCAAACGAGTGGGATACCTCATACGAGTGGAAGGCGGTGACGCTGCTGGCGCTCGGCTTCGGGCTGGTCGGCCTCGACCGCTGGCTCATCGCGCCGCTGTTTCCTTCGATCATGAAGGACCTCGACCTGACCGCACAGGACGTCGGCAACTGCATCGGCGTGCTCGGCCTGTCGTGGGGCATCTTCGCGGCGCTGATGGGCGGTATCTCGGACAAGATCGGCCGCCGGAAGGTGCTGATACCGGCCATCATCGCGTTCTCGCTGCTGTCGGGCTTCTCGGGGCTCGCGGGCGGGCTGCTCGGCCTGATGGCGATTCGCGGGCTGATGGGCGTCGCGGAAGGCTCGTTCTGTCCGACGAGTTTTGCGGCGACCGCCGATGCGTCGCATCCGCGGCGGCGCGGCCTGAACCTCGGCCTGCAGCAAAGCGGCTTCGCGCTGTTCGGCCTCGCGCTGTCGCCGATCATCGCCACGCAGTTGCTCGGTTTCGTGTCGTGGCGCTGGGTCTTCGCGCTCGTGGCCGTGCCCGGCCTGATCCTCGGCGCGATCATGTTCTTCGTGATCCGCGAGCCGAAGGTTGCGAAGGAGGTCGCGTCGGAGCACGCACCCGCGTCGCTCGGGCATGTGCTCAGGAGCCGCAACATTCTCGTCGCGATGGCCGCGCTGTGCTGTGCGATGACGGGCGTCTTCGTGCTCGGCGCGCTGCTGCCGCTGTACCTGACCGATTACCTGTCGCTCGGCACGCAGAAGATGGGGCTCGTCGTGTCCGCGATCGGCTTCGGCGGCTTTCTCGGCCAGTTCGGGTTGCCCGGCCTGTCCGATCTGGTCGGCCGCCGCATCGCCAGCATCGTCGGCTTCGCGGGCACGGCCGTGATGCTCTACGTGTTCCGCGGCCTCGGCCCGCAGCCGCTCGCGCTGTTCGGTGTGCTGTTCGTCGCATCGTTCTTCACGCTCGGGCTGGTGTCGCTGCTGTCCGGGCCGGTAGCGACCGAGGCCGCGCCGGTCGGCCTCGTGTCGACGTCCATCGGCGTGGTGGTCGGCGTTGGCGAGATCTTCGGCGGCGGCATCGCGCCGGCGATGGGCGGCTACGTTGCCGCACACTTTGGCATCCAGAACATTCTGTGGCTGCCGATGGGCTCGGTGCTGCTCGGCATCGTGGTCAGCCTGCTGCTGAAGGAAACCGCACCGGCCGTGCTGCAGCGCCGCGCGGCCGTGCAACCGGGGCTGGCCGCCGGCGAGCAGTCGCGGTAATGCCGGCGAGCGCATACCGGCGCGGGCGTACCTTCGAGCACCGGTGCCGGCGCGCCCGGCGATTGACATCGATTTGGCGACACAGTGACGCCTTTTGCATGACACAGCGCTTCGCCCGCACAGGTAGACTGCCGGTTCCGCTGTCGAAAAAAGGTGCGGTATGGACCGGTTTCTGAGCATCGAGGCATTCGTGAGGGTCGCGGAGGCCAGCAGCTTCGCCGAAGCGGCGCGGCAACTGGGTGTGACGAGTTCGGTCGTGACGAACCGCATCCAGCAGCTCGAGAAGTTCGTCAATGCACCGTTGTTCCACCGCAGCACGCGCCACGTGCGGCTGTCGGAAGTCGGCGAGACGTTCTATCGCGAGTGTGCCGAGGTGGTGGGCCGCGTCAACGAGCTGACGGACCAGATGCGCGAACTGCGCGCCACACCGACCGGCCGGCTGCGCATCCAGATGCTGCCCGGCTTCGCGCTCGATCACTTCGGCGCGCCGCTCGCCGCATTCAATCAGCGCTATCCGGGCATCCAGCTCGACATCATCGTCAACGATCGCGTCGTCGACCCTGTCGAAGAAGGGTTCGACATCGCGTTCCAGATCTTCCCGCCGATTTCCGAGTCGCTGATCGAGCGACGGCTGTTTACGGTCAGGCGTCTCTTCTGTGCCGCGCCAGCGTATGTCGACGCGCATGGTGCACCACAACATCCGCGCGATCTGCTGCAACACACCACGGCGCTGTATTCGGGCTACCCGTCGCGCAACCGCTGGACGATGACGCGCGGGGACGAGGTCGTCGAAATGGAGTTGCCGGGCATGATCCGCTCGAACTCCGTTCATCTGTTGCGCGAGTACGCGTTGACTGGCGGCGGCGTCGTCTGCCTGCCGACGCTCGTGGCGAGCGACGCGCTCGTCGCGGGCCGCCTGGTGCCGATCCTGACCGACTACCAGCTCGCGCCGCTGAGCTTCGCCGCCGTTTATCCCGCGACGCAGCGACAGGCGTTGAAGGTGAGAGCGTTGGTCGAATTCCTCGCCGAATACATCGGCGACGAATCGCCGTGGGATCTGCCGCTGCTGGCGCGCGGCTGGGTGCGTTGACCCGCGCGGATTATTCGCGAAACGCAAATGCCGTAATCGTCGTCCGTTGCCTTGTTGCTGGTGTTCGTTGCCCCTAGAGTGGAATCCAACAAGCGGTTCAACTCAGGAGACAGCAATGACCAGCACGGCATTCCACACCGTCTTCGGTTCGCTCGATGGTTACCGGAAGGGCGAGATCGAAATCACCAGCGGCAGCGCGCAGCACTACGCCTTCTCGAACGTCTTCGAGGTGGCGTCGAAGTCGGCCCCTTACGAAAAGGTCGTCGCCGGCAAGAACCTCGAATACGTGATCGAAGTGTTGCGGACCGACGGGCAGTCGCCGTGGTTCGCGTGCGCGCACGACGAGTTCGCGATCCAGATGGACGGCGAAGTCCGCATCGACTTCATCAAGCTCGACGATCCGCCGCAATCGGGCCGCGGCACCGTGCGCGCGGGCGCGCATCCGGCCGGCCGAAACATGGGGTACGTCGTGTTGCGTAAAGGGCATCAGGCGCTGCTGCCGGCCGGTTGTGCGTATCGCTTCACCGCGAGCCGGCCGGGCGTCGCGCTCGTCCAGACCGTGCTCGGCGAGCTGTCCGTCGAGAAGTGGGCCGAGATCTGCCTGCACTGACCTTCCGACCGCATTCGACTATTCCAGGAGACACGTAATGGCCACCCTCGAGACCCTCGACCTTTCTACCGGCTTTGCCGCCGATCTGGTGCGATCGACCGAAGCCGATGCCGTCACCGGCTACCGCCGCTTTCAGCTTGGCGAATTCGCCTTCCAGCGCGACGAATATTTCGTGAAGATCAGCTGGCCCGCGAAAGGCCAGACCCGCACGCATGCGATGCCGGCGGACGCGTTCCTGCGCGCGATGATGCGCGACGTCGCATGGGGCTTCTTCTACGGCTGGGTGAATTTCGACCACGTATTCGGCACGCGCAATCACTACGGCAAGGTCGACATGTATGCGGGCACCTTCAACGGCATCCTGAAGGACGCCGGCGTCGACTACACCGAGACCTTTGACACGCCGACGATCATGGCGACCTTCAAGGCGATGCTGCACGACTGGACCAACGAAGGCTTCGACCCGTTCGCGGCGCCCGAGGAAACGGGCACGGCGTTCGGCCGCAAGCACGGCGAGAACGGCGCGGCGATCGAGCGCACGCGCATCGCGACGCGCCGCATGCCGGGCCTCGAGGGCGACTCGCCGCTGCGCGACGAGCTGCCGGTCAACCGCGCGTTTCTCGACGTGACGCAGGACGAACCGGAAGTGCATGTCGAGCCGGGCTTCGACGGCGAACTGCACGCGTTCAACCTGTTCAAGTACCTGTCGCGCTCGGACGTGACGTGGAATCCGTCGGTCACGTCGGTGTGCGGGCGCAGCCTGTTTTGCCCGACCACCGAGGAATTCATCCTCCCGGTGTTCCACGGCAACGATCGCGTCGAATGGTTCCTGCAACTGTCCGACGAAATCGTGTGGGACATCGGCGACAAGAACACCGGCGCGCCGCGTGCGCGCATCACGATGCGGGCCGGCGACATCTGCGCGATGCCGGCCGATATCCGGCATCAGGGCTATTCGACGAAGCGCTCGATGCTGCTGGTCTGGGAAAACGCGACGCCGGATCTGCCGCAACGCTACGAGAGCGGCGAGCTCGCGCCGTACCCGATCGCGTTCTAGGCCGCGCGTCAGTTGCAGCTTCCGCTTTTGCTTTTGCGATACACCGAGGACGATTCATGCAAACCCAACTCTTCATCGACGGGCGCTTCGTCGACGCCGTCGATCGCGGCACGATCGACGTGCTGAACCCGCACGACGGCTCCGTCATCACGAAGATCGCGGCGGCCACCGCGGCGGACGTCGATCTGGCCGTCGAAGCCGCGGCGCGCGCCTTCCCGACCTGGTCGGCGATGCCGGCCGCCGAGCGCGGCCGTCTGCTGCTGCGCCTGGCCGATGCGATCGAAGCCAACGCGGACGCGCTGGCGCAGCTCGAATCGCTGGACACCGGCCACCCGATTCGCGATTCGCGTGCGCTCGACGTGCCGCGCACGGCGGCCTGCTTTCGCTATTTCGGCGGCATGGCCGACAAGCTGCAAGGCTCGGTGATCCCGGTCGAGACCGGTTTCCTGAACTACGTGCAACGCGCGCCGATCGGCGTCGTCGGCCAGATCGTGCCGTGGAATTTTCCGTTGATGTTCACGAGCTGGAAGATGGGGCCGGCGCTCGCCGCCGGCAACACGGTCGTGCTCAAGCCGTCGGAAATCACGCCGCTGTCGACGCTGCGCATCGTCGAGCTGATGGCCGAGGTCGGGTTTCCTGCCGGCGTCGTCAACATCGTGCCCGGCTACGGGCATACGGCCGGCCAGCGGCTCGCCGAACATCCAGGCGTCGGCAAGATCGCGTTCACCGGGTCGACGGCGACGGGCCGGCGCATCGTCGAAGCGTCGCAGGGCAACCTGAAGCGCGTGCAACTGGAACTGGGCGGCAAGGGCGCCAACATCGTGTTCGACGATGCCAACCTCGACGCGGCCATCAACGGCGCCGCGTGGGCGATCTTCCACAACCAGGGGCAGGCCTGTATCGCGGGGTCGCGCCTGGTGCTGCACGAACGCATCGCGGACGCGTTCCTCGAACGCTTCGTCGCGCTCGCCTCGTCGATCCGGATCGGCAATCCGCTCGATCCGGATACCGAAATGGGGCCGCTCACGTCGAAGCAGCACCTCGATCGCGTGCTGTCGTATGTCGACGTCGCGCGCGAGCAGGGCGGCCGCGTGCTGACCGGCGGCAGCGCACCGCAGGACCCGGCGCTCGCCAATGGCTACTACGTGCGCCCGACGATCATCGAGGCGAAGCGTGCGACCGACCGTGTCGCGCAGGAGGAAGTGTTCGGCCCGTTCGTCACCGTGCTGCGCTTCGGCAGCGACGACGAAGCGCTGGCCATCGCCAACGCAACCGAATACGGGCTCGGCAGCGGCCTGTGGACCAACGACCTGTCGCGTGCCCACCGGATGGCGGCGCGGATCGACGCAGGCATGTGCTGGATCAACTGCTACAAGCGCGTCAATCCGGGCAGCCCGTTCGGCGGCGTCGGCAAGTCGGGCTACGGCCGCGAGATGGGCTTCGAGGCGATGCACGACTACACGGAAGCGCGCTCGGTGTGGGTCAACGTCGACGGCAACGTGCCGCCGCATTTCAAGCGCTGAGGCTCGTATGGAGCGCTTCGTCTATCAGGGCACCCCGTCGCGCGTGGTCTTCGAATGGGGCGCGCTGGCCCGGCTGCCGGACGAGCTGTCGGCGCTCGGCGCACGCCGCGCGCTCATCCTCTCCACGCCCGAACAGCAGCCGCTCGCCGATCGCGTGAAGGACGTGCTGGGCGAGCGGGCGGCCGGCGTGTGCGCGCAGGCCGTGATGCACGTGCCGGTCGAAGTCGCACGCGCGGCGTGCGAGACGGCCGCCGAACTGGGCGCGGACTGTTGCATCGCGGTCGGCGGCGGTTCGACGATCGGGCTGGGCAAGGCCATCGCGCTCCAATCGTCGCTACCGATCCTCGCCGTGCCGACGACCTATGCCGGCTCGGAGATGACGCCGATCTACGGGCTCACCGAAGATCGGTTGAAGCGCACCGGGCGCGATGCGCGCGTGCTGCCGCGGACCGTGATTTACGACCCTTCGCTGACGGTGTCGTTGCCGCCAGCCATTTCGGCGGCGTCCGGTGTCAATGCGATGGCGCATGCGGTCGAGGCGCTCTACGCGGAAGATGCAAACCCGGTCATCAGCTTGATGGCCGAAGAATCGATCCGTGCGCTCGGCGAAGCGTTGCCCGTCGTCGTGCGCGATCCGCAAGATCGTGCGATGCGCAGCCGCGCGCTGTATGGCGCGTGGCTCGCCGGCACCTGCCTCGGTGCGGTCGGCATGGCGTTGCATCACAAGCTCTGCCACACGCTCGGCGGCACGTTCAACCTGCCGCACGCGCAGACGCACGCGGCGATGTTGCCGCATACCGCGCATTACAACCACGCCGCTGCGCCCGATGCGCTGCGTCGCGTCGCGCGGGCGCTGGGCGGGCGCGATGCGGCGGAAGCCGGGCCGCTGCTGTTCAGGCTCAACGCGCAGCTCGGCATCGCGCCGGCGCTCGCCGATATCGGGATGCCGCAGCAGGGGCTCGACGAAGCAGCCGATCTGGCATGCAGGAATCCGTATGCGAACCCGCGGCCGATCGAACGCGCGGCGATTCGCGCGTTGCTTCAGCACGCATGGGAAGGACGCGCGCCGCATTGAGCGGCCGGATGGGCGAACGGAGAACGACGTGATGACTCACCAGATCGGCCTGCACGGCCTGTACCGCGAAGCGATGTCCGGCTTCATCCTCGATCGGAGCTGATCGCCATGGCGCGTTTTTTCGCGGTGTTTGCCACCGACCAACCGGGCATGCGTGACGTGCGCGACCGCATGCGCCCGATTCACCGGAGCTATCTGCGCTCGGCGGCCGAGCACGGCGTGTATGTGCGGCTCGGCGGCCCGACGCTGGACCCGCAAGGCGACGCGATGAACGGCACGCTGCTCGTCATCGAGGCGGACGATATCCATGCGGTGATGCGGTTCGTCGGCAACGACCCGTATGTGAAGGAGGGCCTGTTCTCGCACGTCGAGGTGCGTCCGTGGGACTGGAGCCTCGGCAATCCCGAGCAAAGGGTGTGAGCGATGGAAGCGAAACAGCTGTGCCGCGTGGCCGATGTGCCCGATGGTGGCGCGCGAGTCGTCGACGCAGCGTGTATCGGTCAGCCCATTATCGTGGTGCGGCGTGGCGCGCAGGTGTGGGCGTACGTGAATCGTTGCCCGCACTTTTCGGTGCCGCTCGATTTCGTGCCGGGCACTGTGTCCTGCTACCGGTCGCAGGTGTTGATGTGTGCGCATCACAGTGCGTTGTTCCGGTTCGATGACGGCGTGTGTATCGACGGGCCCTGCACGGGGGCCGGGCTGGAAACCGTGGCCGTCGAGGTGGATGCATCCGCGTGGATCGTCTTTCGGGGCGCTTGATTTCGCGGATTTGGAATGCTTGCGCGTCGATGCAGGTTCACTGGAAATTTTTCGAATTGATCAATCAGTAAAACTAATTTCTGGTGTTGATGTGACTGCCTGAATCAAGGCGATTTTCTACAAAGCAATGAGCGAACACCCGCCCCGCGACGGGTGACGGACTCGTATTTTCATAAAAAAGACGGAGACGACATGAAACTCAGGTTGGGTGTATTGGCGATGCTCGCCGTGGCACAAGGCGCGTGGGCGCAAAGCAGCGTGACGATGTTCGGGCTGATCGACTCCGGCATCACGTACGTCAGCAACGAGGGCGGCGGAAAGAACGTCAAGTTCGACGACGGCATATTCGCGCCCAACCTGTTCGGCCTGCGCGGTACCGAGGATCTCGGCGGCGGATATCGCGCGACGTTCGCGCTCGTGAACCAGTTCTCGATGGCGAACGGGAGCATCGTCGGGACCGGGATTTTCGGGCGCAACGCCTACGTGGGCATCGAGAGCGACCGGTTCGGCAGTATCACGCTGGGCAATCAGTACGACTTCATGGTGGATGCGCTCTTTTCAAGGGGCAACGCGATTTCGCGGGACATTTCCGGCTTGTACGGCTTTCGGAACGGCCCGTTCCAGCGTCTTGCGCTGCCGGGCAATCCGACCGGCGCGTTCGACTGGGACCGCACGGCCGGCAGCAAGCCGATCGCGAATTCGGTCAAGTACAGCTCGCCGACGGTCGCGGGTTTTTCTGGCGGCGTGATGTATGCGTTCGGCGGCGTGGCCGGCTCGGTCGGTGCGGACAACGCCGTCAGCGCCGGCGTGAACTACGAGCTGGGGGCTTTCGGCGTGGGCGCGGCCTATACGAACGAAAAGTACGGCCCGGCGCCGGGCGTGCCGTCGACCAGCGTGCGCAACTGGGGTGTCGGCATGCACTACGACTTTGGTGTCGTGACCGCGAAGGCGCTGATGACCACCGTGCGCAATTCGTTCAACGATGCGGGCGTGTGGATGGCCGAGGCAGGCGGCTTGTGGCGGATCAGGCCGGATATCGTGCTGGGCGCGAAATACATGTACATGAAGGGCAATGAAGCGGTGAACGACAACCATGCGCATCAGATCAGCGTCGCGCTTCAATACCTGTTGTCGAAGCGGACGATGGTGTATGTGTCGGCGGATTGTCAGCGCGCGAATGGCGGCGCGAATGCGCAGGTGAATGGCGTGCTGGACCCGAACGGGGCATCGAGTTCCGCGACTCAGGCGGTCGCGCGGATGGGGTTGCATACGGTGTTTTGACGGGGCGGCGGTGCCGCGCTTCAGATGCGCCGTGGTGCGTCGCGTATGCGACGCCTATCGTTGGGCGGATCAAACGGAAAACGGGCCAGGCGGCCCGTTTTCTTTTCGACTTTTACTGCGTTTGCGATTGCCATACTCGCTTACGCGAGACTCATGACGACGCCGTTGCTTGCGCCGAAGTAGTCCTTGACCACCCGTTTCGGCAAGGCCGTACGGGTCAGTTCCGACAGATTGCGCAGGAGAGGGACGTCGCCGCCGCTCGCCTGCAGCGTCATTCCGCCCAGGGCGAAACAGGCGACGGCGTCCTCCAGTGTGCCTTGCTTCATGATTTCGGTAATGCGATTGACATTTCCGCGCAATTTAATGCCTTCCGCGATGCCGAGTTTGCTCATATTTGCCTCTTTTTCTAGAGAAGGTTGGCCACGAGTGTGACTGGAGCGACTTTAGGCCATGGCGTCGTTTTCGAGCAGCCATGCTAAAGTGATTGCATGGTTGATAAACTGAAAGCGCGCACCGAGCCCCTGTTTGCTCGTATCCCGGTGAGTCTCAAGCGGAATCTGGTCGCGTCGGCGAAGGCGCGGGGAGCGAGCGTAGGGCAGGAGCTCGCGCGACTTCTCGAAGAACGTTTTGACTCGGGTCTGTCGGCGTCGTTACAGCGTCGGGTCGATGAGTTCGGGCAAGCTCAAAGGGCCGAGCGAGCAGTTTGGCTGGAGAAATACCAGATATTTCTGGAGGCGCATTTACTGGAATGTGTAACGGCGGCACAAAAGGGCGATATTTCCGCGCTCGTCAAGCTTGGTAATGATGTTCGAGCGGCTCGGAGAAATCGTCAACGTGGTCTTGCCGGGTTGAACTCCAGAATTGAAGCGCGAAAGCGCGAGTCGTTACAGGAACAGGCGGCAAAGGACGAAGTGGCGAGGGTTCGACAAAATTTCGCATTCGACACAGGTGGGCCTATCGAGGATTTTCAACTGCCTCCCGAGGAGCGTCGGCGGAGAAATCTGATCGCGCAGTTGGAAAAAATGCCGGTCGGTACTAAAAAGGATCTGGCTTTGCGGCTTGGATGGCGCTCCATGTCCCGCGTAAGTCATATATTGACGCCAAAAGGGAAGAAAGGGCATCGGCCGATTTCCGCCGCGCTCGCAAAGGAAATTGCAGAAATTCTCGAAATCGATGTCGAGGTACTAAACAAGATTGAGCGCGATCGGGACCTTGCGGAAATCACTCACCATGTCAGCAAGCTGGAGAAGCTCGTCGATGACATTGCCAAAGTCGGACCTCGTTCCAAGTGAATGACGGGGCGTCGAGTTCCGCGAGTCAGGCGGTCGCACGGATGGGGTTGCATACGGTGTTTTGACGGGGCGCACTGCGATATTCCTTAAAGGCGCGGGGGCGACACAGGCTCGCCCTGCGTCGATATTTCCCACGATCTGCATTTCCCGCACAGTCCGCAAAGCGATGATTTTTTCCTGGTAAGTGAGCGGTAAGTCGACTGGTCCTACAGTAGCCCCCGTTTCGACCCTCGACTCCAGGAACGATTGTGAAAATTGCCTCTCGCCGCGCACGCCCGTTATGGCTGATTGCCGCTTCATTTGCACTTTCATCTGCTTCCGCGTGGGCGGACGAGGGCGCGAGCCCGCCCGATCCCGACAATACGGGGCTGACTATCCTCAACAACGCGACGAACGTCACGCACTGGGGATTGGGCGCCGGCGTCGGCATCGAGCCGTCGGCCTACAGGGGCGACGGCACCCGTGTATTGCCTTTTCCGCTGGTCTACTTCGACAACAAATGGGTGCAGGCCATCGGCACCACGGTCGATCTGAAAATCGGCAGCTGGAGTGGCGTCAATCTCGCGTTTCGTGGCCAGTTCTCGCTGTTCGACGGATACAAGGGCTCGGACGCGCCGATCCTCAACGGCATGGAAAATCGCAAGGGCGCGTTCTGGTACGGCCCTGCACTGTCATGGAGCACCGGCTTCGGCACGTTGTCGGGTAGCTTCCTGCTCGGCGGAAACAAGGGCGAGCGCGCGAAGATCGGCTTCGAGAAGGCGTTCGCCGTCGGCGCATTTTCGATCGCGCCACATGTCGGCGTGGAATGGCTGAGCAACAAATACGTCGACTACTATTACGGCGTGCGACCATCCGAGGCGCGTGCCTGGCGCGCCGCCTACAGCGCGGGTTCGGCCGTGAACGTGTCGGCCGGCACGCGTGTCGACTACCGGCTGACGAAGCAGCAGACGATGTTCGTGGACGTGGGCGTGTCGCGTCTCGGCGACGGCATCACCGACAGTCCGCTCGTCGGCAGGCGGTTCATTCCCGAGGCCCGGATCGGCTACATGTATCGGTTCAAGTGAGTGCGAGCATGCCAAGAGTGGCGATTGTCGAGGATCACGAGCGCCTGGCCGGCCTGTTGTCCCAGGCGTTGGCCGCGGCGGGAATAGAATCCGACCGGTTCGGCAATGCTCGGGAAGCTGCTTACGGTGTCGACCGGGCCGATTACGCGCTGCTGATCATCGATCGCGGATTGCCCGACGGAGACGGTCTGGCGTTCTTGCGGACGCTGCGCGCGGCGGGGCGCATGATGCCTTGCCTGATGCTGACGGCACGCGACGCGTTGCATGACCGCATCGACGGACTCGAAAGCGGCGCCGACGACTATGTGACCAAGCCGTTCGAAATGAGCGAACTCGTCGCCCGCGTCCGTACGCTGATGCGGCGTCCGGCGCTGCTCACGACGCTCGTCGCGTCGTTCGCGGACGTGACCGTGGACCCGCCCCAGCGGGCGATGCGCTGTGGCGACCGGACGGTATTGCTGGCCCCGGCCGAGCTGCAGATCATGCTTTGCCTGATCGAAGCGGCGGGCCGGACCGTCCGGCATTCGAACCTCGAGCATGCCGCATGGGGGCTCGCGGAAGCGGTCACGCCGAACGCGCTCGAGGTGACCGTGCACCGCTTGCGCAAGAAATTGACGGCGATCGGCGCAACGATGCGGCTCACCAATATCCGCGGCGCCGGCTTCGCGCTGCGGGACGCGTGACGATGCTTCGCCGCGTGTCGCACGTGGCTACTCCCTCGTAAGAAAACCGCCATGTTCCGTCATTGGGTCCTGCGTCTGTCGACGCGTCTGTGGGTGACCAACGTTGCCGCGTTCGCCATCAGCCTGGCGTTGCTGTCCGCGCTTTCCGTCTATTTTCTGGATCGATATCCCGAGTTCCTGGGACGGCGCCAGCAGATGGAGAGCATCCGTCATATCGTGGCCGGGATGCGTTTCGATGCGGCCGGGCGGCCGGCATCCGTGCGATTGGGCGAGCATCCGGCGGTGATGTTCCGGCTCTTGCCGGCCGACGTGAAGTATCGCGTGCTCGATGCGACGGGGAAGGTGTTGCTGGCGTCGGTGCCTTCGAGCGACGATCGACCGTGGCTGACAGAGGACCTCGCGACGGTGGCAGGCAAGGTGCTGCCCACCACGATCGACGGCAAGGCATACGCGGTCGCGACGCAGCGCGCGTTGAACGGGAGCGTCGTCTATTACGTGCAGGTGGCGCACAGCGACCAACTCGTCGATGCGCTCGTCAGGACGCGGATCGATCCGATACCGAAGACCGTCGTTTATGTGCTGGTCATTGCGACCGTCATTTTCGGACTGACGCTGCCGTTGACGATCAGCCATGTGCTGAAGCCGTTGCGGGAGGTATCGCGTGCCGCGCGGGAAATCGAGCCGCGCAATCTGAAGACGCGGCTGTCGTCGGCGGGGATTCCCAGCGAGATCAAGCCGCTGATCGATGCATTCAATGACGCGCTGACCCGGCTCGAGAATGGCTTTGCGGTGCAGCAGCAGTTTCTGGCCGACGCCGCGCACGAGTTGCAGACGCCGCTCACGCTGGTCAGAGGGCAGATCGAGCTGCAACCGGACATTAGCCAGAAGGCGCTTTTGCTTCGCGAGATCGATTTGATGGCGCGGCAGGTCAAGCAACTGCTGCATCTGGCTGAAGTCAGCGAAGCGCAGAACTTCAGTTTCGGGGATGTGAATGGTGCCGACGTCGCGCGGGACGTCGTGAGCTTGCTGGCCGGCAAGGCCGATGCGAAGCAGGTGACGCTTCATATCGAAGCGCGCGATTCCGCGTCGCCGATACGGGCGGATGGCGGGGCGCTTTTCATCCTGCTCAAGAACCTGCTCGAGAATGCGATCAATGCGTCGCCGTCGGGCGGGGTCGTGGTGCTGACTGTTCTTGATACGGCGATTCATGTCGAAGATGAAGGGCCGGGGATTCGGCGGGAACATCTTCCGCTGGTCTTCGATCGATACTGGCGGGCGCCGGATTCGCGGTATGACGGTGCGGGGCTCGGGCTGGCGATCTGCAAGGAGATTGCCGAGGCCCATCAATGGAAGCTGACGGTCGATGTGCTGGCGACGGGGACGCGGTTCAGTGTGTGGTTTTCGTCGGATATGACGGGATTCCGACCCTCATACTAGGCGCTCGGTGGAGGTGGGGCGGGCGGGGGCGCCTGTCCCGCCGAAGTGCTGCTTTTCACAGACTCCTTGTTCGCCGTCGATTTTTCGATATAATGAATCCACGTTCGGAATGTCGAACGTGAGAAATCAAGCATCCAGAGTCGGGTTTCCCGACGCCAACCTGCCCTCCCGGGCAAGGTGGACGCCCTCGAGGCGATGCGGCCGATTGACGGCAACGAAACGGGAGCAGCATGGCTGGCACCGGTTCGATAACCATTCATCCGGAGCAACCATGAGCCAAGTTTCCTCCGCTTCCCATCAGACGGTCTGTGAAGACTGGTCGCATTTTCTTCCCGGTTTCACTTTGACGCATACGGTTCATCTCGTTTCGAGACGGAATCCGGGCATCGTTTCGACCGCGGCGGCCGTGCTCGAAGGGGAAACGGCTACGGTCGATCGGTGGGCCATCACGCGCTGTGGCGACGTTCTCGAACAAAAAATCGTGCTCGGTGAAATGACGGAAGGGCAGGCGGTAAGGCTGCGTGAGCGGCTTGCGGCGGTGGAGGGGGTGCTACGGACGAGGGTGGAGCATCATTTCGTTCGGGGCCGATCAGCGGCGGCCTGACATGTGCAGGAGCGGTCGTCAGACGATGCGTTCGCGCAGTCGAAGTGTACCTTCGCAAATAAGCTTGTCCCTGAGCTCTGTTCGGCTCAGGGCATTCCTTGAGGTAGGCAACGTTTGAGTGAAGCTCGTAAGGTAACCGGTACCGCTGCCGTCAGTAGCCGGCTAAAGATCACGACGACAATCTCGGGGCAATACGGAACGATTGAAATTCACGGTTTCTAAGTGTATCCGATATGATCGCGATCACTACATCCGACGAGAGACGCCGTGGAACTGAATCTTGCATCACTCCAAAACCAACTTGCGTTAATTGACTTGATGTCTCGGCCATCTCGTGGTCAGGCATCTGGCATGCTTGAACAATTAGTGCTCAAGCATGAGAATATAAAAATTAAGATGTATCAAGAAAAACAACATGCTAGGGCGCATTTTCATGTCGATTACGGTAAAAACAATCATGTCGCGACATATGCTATAGACACAGGCGAGAGAATCGAGGGAACCCTCGATCGCAAATACGACAAGTCGGTTTCGGCGTGGGCGGCAGCGAACCGGGAGAACTTGATGGCGGTGTGGCGTGCACTCCAGTCCGGTACCCCTGAATCACCGTTCATTCAGTCGCTTTCCGCTATGTAGCACGGATCAATCTCTACAATTGATAGCGAAACTGCTCAAGCTCCGTTTCTTGATCTACGGCGGAATTTCCTAGCCATTTAGGCGGTGAATCGACTTTCGATGTTGTGGGATTCCGGCGACGTGTTACGACGTTGTTGAAGTTCGAGCATGCAGCGAGGCGCGATAGGACAACATCTTTGTAAACCACCACGAAAGGGCGGAAAACGCCCCTCACTCCACCGTCACCGACTTAGCCAAATTCCTCGGCTTATCAATATCCGTCCCCCTTGCGAGCGCCGCGTGATACGCCAGCAACTGCATCGGCACCGTATGCAAGATCGGCGACAACGGCCCGTAGTACTCGTTAAGCCGAATCACCTCGATCCCCTCACTCGGCACGATCCCACAGTCAACATCCGCAAACACAAAAAGCCGCCCATTCCGCGCACTGACCTCATGCATGTTCGATCGCAGCTTTTCAAGCAACATGTCATTCGGCGCAACCGCGATCACTGGCATTTCATTGCTGACGAGCGCCAGCGGCCCATGCTTCAACTCCCCCGCCGGATAAGCCTCCGCGTGAATATAGGAAATCTCCTTCATCTTCAGCGCGCCTTCCAATGCGATCGGATAATGCATCCCGCGCCCGAGAAACAGCATGTTGTCGCGCCTCGCGAGCAACTCCGACCACGCCATGATCTGCGGCTCCAGCGCGAGCACCTTCGACATCGCATCGGGCAGATGCCGCAGCGCCCGCAGATGTTCCTTCTCCTCGTCGTCACTCAACCGCCCGCGCACCTGCGCCAGTGACAACGTCAGCAGGAACAGCGCAACGAGCTGCGTCGTAAACGCCTTCGTCGAAGCGACACCGATCTCGACCCCCGCACGCGTCACGAACTGCAGTGCACATTCGCGCATCAGCGCACTCGTCGCCACGTTGCAGATCGCGAGCGTGTGCATCATCCCGCTGCGTTTCGCGACATGCACGGCGCCGAGCACGTCGGCCGTCTCGCCGCTCTGCGACACCGCAACCACCAGCGTGCGCGGATTCGGCACGCTGTCGCGATAACGAAACTCGCTGGCAATCTCGACGCTGGCCGGCAGCTTCGCGATGCTCTCGATCCAGTACTTCGCGGTCAGCGCCGCGTGATAGCTGCCGCCGCACGCGAGCAGCAGCACCGAATCGACGTCATTGAACACACGCCAAGCGCCGTCGCCGAACAGCTCGGGCATGATCGACGAAACGTCGAGCAGCGTATCGGCCACGGCCTGCGGCTGCTCGAAGATCTCCTTCTGCATGTAGTAGCGATACGATCCGAGATCGGCCGCGCCGCTATGCGCGGCGACGCGTTGCACCGCGCGCTCGACGCGCTGGCCAGCCGCGTCGACGATCCAGTAGCGATGCAGTTGAATGTCGGCGACGTCGCCGTTCTCCAGATAGGCAATGCGATCGGTGATACCCGACAGTGCAATCGCGTCGGACGCCAGAAAATTTTCGCCTTCGCCGACTCCGACGACGAGCGGCATCCCGTCGCGTGCGCCGACGATCCGGTGCGGCTCGTCGCGGCACATCACCGCGATCGCATAGCTGCCGCGCAGTCGCGCGACCGCACGCCGAACGGCCTCGAACAGGTCGCCGTCGTACAGGTGGTCGATCAGGTGCGCGATCGCCTCGCTGTCGGTCTGGCTCGCGAACACATAGCCGTGCGTCTGCAATTCCGCACGTAGTTGATCGCAGTTCTCGATGATCCCGTTGTGCGACAGCGCGATGCGCGCATTGGCGTCGCTCGGCGAGAAGTGCGGATGCGCGTTGAGCGTGACGGGGGCGCCATGAGTGGCCCAGCGCGTATGCGCGATGCCCGTGTAACCGGACAACGCCTGATCGGCGATCTCACGCTGCAGGTTCGCGACGCGATCGACGCTGCGGGCGCGCGCCAGCGCGCGGTCGCGGTAGACCACGACGCCGCACGAATCGTAGCCGCGGTATTCGAGCCGCTTCAGGCCATCGACCAGGTTCGGCAGGATGTCCCGCTGGGCAACCGCCCCGACAATTCCACACATATCGCGCTCCGTAAATGTCCTGTCTGGATCAGTGAGAGCGATGGTAGAGCCGGTGAAATGGAATTAAATTTCAAAAAACAAATAAATATGAAACTAACGGATGATAGTCTATCATGTTGAAATTAAATTTCACTCTCTGATCGGAAGGAGTGGCCGATGGCCGGCATCACCCTCGACGAACTCGATCTGCGCATCCTCGCGATCCTGCAGGACGACGCGTCGGTGTCCAACCTGCAACTCGCCGAGCGCGCGCTGTCATCGCCGCCTACCTGCATGCGTCGTGTGCGCCGGCTGACGGAAGCCGGCGTGATCCGTCGGCAGGTCGCGGTGCTCGATCCGGTCGCGATCGGCACGGCCGTCACCGCGCTGATCGAGATCAGCCTCGACCGGCAGACGGCCGAAGACTACGACGCGTTCGAAGCGTACGTGTGCGCGGAACCGGCCGTTACGCAGTGCTATCGCGTGTCGCCGGGGCCCGATTTCGTCGTGATCGCCGATCTGGCCGACGTTGCCGAATACGACGAATTCGCGCGGCGGCTGTTCACCGGCGCGTCGAACGTCCGCAACGTGCGAACGTTTTTTTCGACGCATCGCGCGAAATTCGAAGCGAACGCGCGGGTCGCGCACGCGATGCGCAAACGCACATGACGTAAGTCCACCGTGTCGTTCGTCCGGCATCACGCGGCGGTGGCCGCGTCCGCCAGTTGCAGCGGCTTGCCGTATCCGAAGCAATGCGCGGGCTCGGGAAACACGCGCTGCCGCACGTCGTGAGCGTACTGGCGGATCGCGTCGCGCATCACCGCGTTCGCATCCGCGTAGCGCTTCACGAAGCGCGGCGTGTACGCATCGAACGCGCCGATCATGTCCTCGGTCACGAGCACTTGCCCGTCGCACGCGGGCGATGCGCCGATGCCGATCGTCGGGATCGTCAGCGTTTCGGTCAGGTGGCGCGCGAGCGCTTCGGCGGTGCCTTCGATGACGACGCTGAACGCGCCGGCCCGCTCGGCCGCACACGCGGCGTCGAACACCTGCGCGGCCGAACGCGGGTCCATGCCCTGCGCGCGGAAGCCGCCCGCCGCGTTGGCCTGCTGCGGCATGAGGCCGACATGCGCCATCACCGGAATGCCGCGATCGGTCAGGAAGCGGATGGTGTCGGTCATCTCGCAGCCGCCTTCGAGCTTCACGGCCTGCGCGCCGGTTTCGGCGAGCAGCCGCGCGGCAGAGCGATACGCTTGCGCGGGCGATTCCTGGAACGTGGAGAACGGCAGGTCAACGACGACGCACGCCTGCGCGGCGCCGCGCACGACGGCCGCCCCATGTGCAATCATCATGTCGAGCGTGACGCGCAGCGTATCGGGCATCCCGTACAGCACCATGCCGACGGAGTCGCCGACGATGATCACGTCGGCCACTTCATCGACGAGCTTCGCCATCGGCGCGGAGTACGCGGTCAGCGACACGAGGCTGCCGATGCCTTTGGTCGAACGGATCGCGGTGACGGTCTTGCGGGTGATGCGGGTATGAGCGCTCATGGGCGGAAGCCGTGTGAAAAAGGGAGCCGCCACGGTAGCATCGCGTGCGTTCGTGCAATGACCTTCGGAGGACGTCTTATGTTGCTGGCGGGACAACCCGGCGACCCTTACGCAGTGCCGCCGATGACGCGCCTGCCGAGGCCGCTGTACGTGCGCGCGTTCGGCATTCCCGGCAACGTGAGCGTCGACGCGCACAGTCATCCGTGGGCGCAGTTGATGTATGCGACGAGCGGCGTGCTCGAGGTGTCGACGCCGTCGGGCCGGCAACTGCTGCCGCCGCACTATGCGATGTGGATTCCGCCACACGTGCCGCACGCGGTGTCGACGCGCGATTGCGTCGCGTTCCACAGCCTGTATCTCGACGCAGCCCTCGCGCGCGGCGACGTGAACGACGATTGCACGATCCTCTGCATGACGCCGCTGCTGCGTGAGCTGGTGATCGCGACCGGCGAGTTGCCGGTGAATTACGACGAGGCGGGGCCCGACGGTGCGCTCGTGTGCCTGATCGCGGACCGGATCGCGCGCATGCAGCCGGCGCCGCTCACGGTGCCGCTGCCGCGCGATCCGCGCCTGCTGAAAATCGCGCGCGCGTTGCATGCGGCGCCGGGCGATACGCGCAGTCTCGACGAATGGGGCCATCAGGTCGGCGCGACGCGGCGCACGCTGTCGCGGCTGTTCCGGCAGGACACGGGGTTGTCGTTCACGGAATGGCGGCAGGGCGTGCGGCTGCTCGCGTCGTTGCCGCTGCTCGATGCAGGCGAGCCGATCGGCACGGTGGCCGCACAACTGGGTTACGACTCGACGTCGTCGTTCATCGCGCTGTTCCAGGCGAAATTCCGCATGACGCCCGGCGCATATGCGAAGCGTGAAGCGCGCCGGCCGGTGCTGCCCGCGTGACGCGCTTCGTCGATCAGAACGCGAGCGCCTGCTGCATCGGATGATGCGCGCCGCGTGAAAGTTCTGCGCCTTCGAGCGACAGCAGCGCACGTTTGCGCTCGATGCCGCCCGCATAGCCGGTCAGGCTGCCCGATGCGCCGACCACGCGATGGCATGGCACGATGATCGATACCGGATTGCGGCCGACCGCACCGCCCACGGCGCGTGCGCCGCTCATCGGCAGCCCGACGCGTTCGGTGATGTCGCCATACGACACGAGTTCGCCGAACGGAATTGCGAGCAGTTCCTGCCATACCCGTCGCTGAAACGCGGTGCCGCGCAGGTGGATCGGTACCGAGAACGTGTCGCGCGCGCCGGTGAAGTATTCGGCGATTTCCTCTGCGACCCGACGTGCGATCGGCGACGTGGCGAGCGTGTGCGCGTCGTTCAGGATCGCAAGCGACGGGAAGTATTTCTGGCCGACGAAGTACAGGCCCGTGAGCGCATCGTCCTCGATGCGTACGGCGATGTCGCCCAGCGGGCTCGGAATCAGGTGAGCGGGAGTCATCGCAATCCATCTCCATGAAGGCGCCACACATGCAGTGCGGCATACGCGCGCCACGGCGCCCAACGTGCCGCATGCGGCGCTGATGATGGCACGCGCGTGCGGTCGGTGCGCTCGGGGCGGGCGGGCAGCAACGCGTCGTCGGCGGGGAACGCGTTCGGCCATGCCATCGCACGCATCGCGACGTACTGCACCGCGCGTTCGTCGAAGCCGGGCAGCGCGCGCAGCGCGGCGAGCGTCGCATCGAGCGGCGCCATCGGTTCGAGCGCGAGCGTGCCGTCGTCGACAGCACGGGCGAGCGACACGATCGCATGCGCCATGTCTCGCTCGATGCCGATCGTTTCGAGGGCCGAAGGCGGCAGTGCGGCTAGTGTCGCGGCGCAGGGCAGGGCGTGCGTGAGGCCGGGCGGCGCACCGTCGACCGAGTGACCGAAGCGCTCAGCGATCCGTGCGAGCAACGGCGTATCGGCCTGCGCCGCCGCCAGCTGCTCGCCCGCGATCGCACGGATCGCGATCTCCAGACCGTCGAACGCGCCGGGCACGCGCAACCCCGGCGAGCCGCTCGCGAGATCGCCGAGATGCGCGTCGATCACGTCGGGGCGGCTGTCGAGATCGAACAGCCGGCGCACGCGTGCGAGCACGGCCGGCACGGCCGGCGTCAGCGCGGGCGACACGGTGACGGCCAGCGCGAAGCGCTGCGGCACGTGCGTGACGGACAGCCAGCCGGCGACGCGGCCGCCGTCGTGTCGATTCGGCAATTCGACGATGCGTGCATAACCCTTCGCGTCGATTCGTTCGACGCCGTCGATCTGCCGCTGCGCGAGAAAACGCATCAGGTCGGCCCACGCGAACGGCGGCCGGTACGGCAGCGGGAAGGTCATGTCGCCGTCGGCCGACGCGCCGGCCCCTTTGCGCAGCCGTAGCGGATTGAGGCCGTAGCGCTGGCGGAACAGGTCGTTGAAGCGTCGCACGCTGCCGAACCCGGCCGTCGACGCGACGACGGCCACCGGCAGCGCGGTATCGGTCAGCAGCCGCTTGGCCATCAGCAGCCGCTGCGTCTGCGCGAACTCGACCGGCGACACGCCGAACTGCGCGCCGAAGATGCGGCGCAGATGGCGTTCGGTCACGCCGACGCGCCGTGCGAGCGCGGCGACGGAATGCGCATTCAGGAAACCGTCGTCGATCAGCGTCGCGGCCGCGTCGGCGAGATTGCCGGACAGGTCGAGCAGCCCGTGGCCGGGCGCGAGTTCGGGGCGGCAGCGCATGCAGGGCCGGAAGCCGGCTTTCTCGGCGGCCGCGGCGGTCGGGTAGTAGGTGCAGTTTTGCGCTTTCGGCGGCTTCACCGGGCAGACCGGGCGGCAGTACACCCCGGTCGTCGCGACGCCGACGAAGAACCAGCCGTCGAAGCGGCGGTTCCGCGAAAGCAGGGCGTCGTAGCAGGTGTCAGGATCGAGGCGCATGGGGCGACTGTAAACCATCCTCGCGGTCGATTCTGGCTGGAATCGGACATGTGTGTCGGCCGCCGCGCGCCTGCCGCGCCGCAGCGGGAAAATCAGGGGAAAAACGGTTAATACCACTCTGCGAAACAGTCGTCTCTTTTACCGCGACTAATTTGAGATGACTCATCGAAATCCCCGACTGACACGGCAGCGGCAGACGTCCTATCCTTTGAAAAACGTTTTCCAGATAGGTTGGTGAAAGGGCCGGTGCGTCAGCGCGTGGGCCGTTCACCCCGGCGCCGGTCGCCGGTCAACGAATACCGCGCGGCGCGACGGGCGCGACCGCGCATCGGAGACATTCATGCAATCTGCCGTCGTCGGCGCCGTGCGCGCGGCCGCCAGCCGCTACCGCTGGACCGTGTGTGCGCTGTTGTTCTTCGCAACCATGATCAACTACATGGATCGGCAGATCCTCGGCCTGCTCGCGCCGATGCTCCAGCACGACATCGGCTGGAGCCAGGTGCAGTACGGCCGCATCGTGATGGCGTTTTCGGCGTTCTATGCGCTGGGTCTGCTCGGCTTCGGGCGCATCGTCGACTGGCTCGGTACGCGCGTGTCGTACGCGGTGGCGATGCTGGTATGGAGCATCGCCGCGATGCTGCATGCGGCGGTCGGCTCGGTGACGGGCTTCGCGTTCGTGCGTGCGCTGCTCGGGATCGGCGAGGGCGGCAACTTCCCGGCCGCGATCAAGACGACGGCCGAATGGTTCCCGCGCCGCGAACGCGCGCTCGCCACCGGCATCTTCAACTCGGGCGCGAACATCGGGGCGGTGTTCGCGCCGGCGATCATCCCGGCGATCGCGGTGGCCTACGGCTGGCGCGCGGCGTTCGTGATCATCGGCGCTATCGGCATCGTGTGGCTCGCGGTGTGGCTGGTGATGTATCGCACGGCCGACACGCGCGCGCTCGCCGCGGAATACGACGAGCCGCGCGACGAAGCCGAAGCGCTCGACGCGGCGAACGCGAACGCCGGCGCGCCGCGCTGGGGCGAACTGATCCGCAAGCGCGAGACGTGGGCCTTCCTGATCGGCAAGTTCCTGACCGATCCGGTGTGGTGGTTCTACCTGTTCTGGCTGCCGAAGTGGCTGAACGAATCGCGCGGGATGGACATGCAGCACATCGGCTTGCCGCTCGTCTGCATCTATGCGCTGACGACGGTCGGCAGTATCGGCGGCGGCTGGCTGTCGTCGATGCTGCTGCGCGCGGGCTGGAGCGTGAACCGGGCGCGCAAGACGGCGATGCTGATCTGCGCATGTTGCGTGCTGCCGATCGCGTTCGTATCGCAGGTGCAGAGCCTGTGGATCGCGGTGCTGATCGTCGGCCTCGCCGCCGCCGCGCACCAGGGCTGGTCGGCGAACCTGTTCACGACGGCGTCCGACCTGTTCCCGCGCCGCGCGGTCGCGTCGGTGGTCGGCATCGGCGGGATGGCCGGCTCGATCGGCGGCGTGCTGTTCTCGGAAGTGATCGGCCAGGTGCTGCAGCGCACCGGCCACTACTGGGTGCTGTTTGCGATCGGCGCGTCGGCCTACCTGATCGCGCTGGCCGTGATGCACGTGCTCACGCCGAAGATGAAGCCCGCGAAACTCGATGCGTGATCGCGTGTCGGCAAGCAACAACGCCGCCCTCGGGGGCGGCGTTTTTCGTTCGGGGGCGTGACGCGTCGCGATTGCGTTATCCGGCCGCGGCCGATGCGGTCGACGCGCGCATGATCAGCCGCGGCTCGAACGTCGAATAGCTCGCGTCGGTGCGCCCGGCGAGCGCATCGATCAGCTTCTGCATCGCGAGTTCGCCCATGTTCTCGCTCTGGATGTCGACGGTCGTCAGCGCGGGCGCCGCGTATGCGCCGTACGGCACGTTGTCGATGCCGGCGACGGACACGTCCTGCGGCAGCCGGAAGCCGAGCGACGCGGCTTCCTTCATGAAGCCGAGCGCGATCAGGTCGTTGTAGCAGATCACGGCCTGCGGGCGCTGCGGCCCGAGCATCACGCGCGAGCACGCGCGCTCGCCGGCCTCGGCGGTCGGCGCGTGCGCGTCGTGCACGTCGAGCGTGAGCCCCGCTTCGGCGAGGCAGTCGCGCGCGCCCTGGATTCGTTCGTCGTTCACGCGCGCGGTGCCGAAGCCGAGATATGCGATGCGCGTATGGCCGAGGTTGAGCAGGTGGCGCGCGAGCATGTAGGTCGACAGCCGGTTGTCGATGCCGACGCTCGGAATCGGCAGGCCGGGGCTGCGACGCAGCAGCACGAGCGGCTTGTTGAGGTCGAGCATCCAGCCGGCTTCCTCGTCGGGCATCCGCGTGCTGACGATCAGCCCGTCGACGCGCTGCGCGAGCGCCTCGATCAGCGAACGTTCGCGCGCCTGGCTTTCCTCGGTATCGACGAGCAGCAGCGTGTAGTCGTGCTGCAGCGCGACGCGGTTCGCGCCTTTCACGACGTTCGTGAAGTGCGGGTTGCTGATGTCGAGGATCACGAGGCCGATGGTGCGCGTGCGGCCGGTGATCATCGAGCGCGCAAGCGGATTCGATCGGTAGCCGAGCCGCTCGATGGCCTCCTTGAGCCGTGCCTCGACGGTCGGCGAGAAGCGTTGCGTGCCGTTCACGTACTTCGATACCGTCGCGACCGACACGCCGGCTTCGGCGGCCACGTCGCGGATCGTCGAGGAAACTTTTTTCATCGGAAGGGTAACGTTTTCGTTCGATAACGCCGGATTGTGGCAGAAAAAGACGGCGCGCAGCCACCCGTCGATATCGGGAAAGTGCGGATGGCTGCGAGCAGATTCGACCATTGACGCTCGACGCCGCGCACGCGTATAGTTGGAAAACGTTTTCCGATTTAGGTCAGATCAAGGAGATTCGATGAACGCCTCATCCACCGCCGCGCGCAAACCGTTCGGCCGCCTGCTGCTGACGGGCGCGGCCGGCAACCTCGGCCGCCAGTTGCGCGGCGCGCTCGCCGACTGGGCCGACGTCGTGCGCGTCAGCGACATCGCGGCGCTCGGCGACGCGGCCGCGCATGAAGAACTCCGCGTGGTCGACCTGGCCGACCGGCCGGCCGTGATGCAGCTCGTCGACGGCGTGGACGCGATCGTTCACCTCGGCGGCATTTCGGTCGATGCGCCGTTCGACGATCTGGTCGGCGCGAACATCACCGGCACGTACAACCTGTACGAAGCCGCGCGCAAACACGGCGTGAAGCGCGTCGTGTTCGCGAGCTCGAACCATGCGATCGGTTTCCATCCGGTCACCGAGGTGCTCGACGCCGATGCGCCGCTGCGCCCGGACAGCCTGTACGGCGTGACGAAGTGCTTCGGCGAATCGCTGTCGCGCTACTACTTCGACCGCTTCGGGATCGAAACCGTATGCCTGCGGATCGGCTCGTCGTTCGAGGTGCCGAAGAACCCGCGCATGCTCGTCACGTTCCTCAGCTATCGCGATTTCATCGAGCTCGTGCGCTGCTCGCTGCTGACGAACCGCGTCGGCCACGCGATCGTCTACGGCGCGTCGGACAACCCGGTGAAGTGGTGGGACAACACGAAGGTCGGTTTCCTCGGCTTTCGCCCGCGTGACAGCTCCGAGCAGTTCGCGGGGCTGTTCCCGGTGACGGCGCCGACGGCCGAATACGACGATCCCGCGCAGCGGTTCCAGGGCGGCGGGTTCGTCGTCGGCGAGCCGATGGAGCGCAACGTGAAATAAGTCAGGGCGGCGGCCTCGGGCGTCGGCGATCAACGCAGAATGTCGGTCGCCTTGTGCCGTTCGTCGACGCCGTCGATCAGGATCAACGGGCCGCTCGCGTGCCGTTCACGCAGCGGCTGGATCTGCCGGTACGCATCCGAGTCGTACCACGCGCGCGCCATGTCGAGATCCGGAAACGCGATCGCGATCAGGTCGCCGCGCCACACGCCTTCGCGTACCTCCGGCCGGGCGCCGTGAATCACGAAATGGCCGTCGTACGGTGCGAGCGTGCCGTCGATCCGTTCGAGGTATTCGACGATGTCGTCGCACATTTCGACGTCGTGCAGGTGGGCGATGGCGTAGGCGGTCATGGCGGGCTCCTTGGCGTGATGCGGTTCGAGAGTCGATGAAGCCATGATCGCGGCGCGGGCTGCGCGCGTCGATTACCTGCGACGTAAGCAAATCCGGACAACTGCACCGCATCGTGTTTCAGGCCGTGGCGCGCATCGATCGATGGCCGGCGCGGCGCGATTCCGCATCACAATCCTGCAGCACACTCCATCACGCCCGCTTGCGCGCCGGCCGCACGACGGGCGTCGCCTCCAGCGGCTCGGCGGCCTGCTCGCACAGCCGGTCGAGCATTCGCTGCGCGGCGCCCGCGCAATCCTCGCCGGCCGGCTTGTTCTCGATTTCGTCGATCAGCGTTTCCAGATGTTGCCGGTTCTGCGCGAGACGCCGTTCGAGCAGCGCGATTTCGTCGACCTTGTGCCGCAGCGCGACCAGCAGTTCGTCGTGCGGCCATGCGCCGAGATCGGGCGGCAGCACCGCGCGGATCTCGTCGAGCGAGAAGCCCGCGCACTGCGCGCGGTCGATGATCGCGAGCCGCGTCAACGCTTCCGGCCCGTATTCCCGATAGCCGTTCGCCTGCCGGCGGGCCGGTTCGAGCAGGCCGCTTGCTTCGTAGAAGCGGATGCGCGACGCCGCGAGGCCGCTCGCCTTCGCCAGTTCGCCGATTTTCATGATGGGCTCCAAAAAGGGCTTGACCTTAAAGTTGACTTTAAAGTTATCGTGGGCCATCGTCAATCAAGGATGTCCCACCATGAATCTGTTTGCGCCCCTCACACTGCCCAACGGGGCGGTGATTCCGAACCGTCTGGCCAAGGCCGCGATGGAAGAAAACATGGCCGATGCGGATCACGCGCCGTCCGACGCGTTGCTGCGCCTGTACCAGGCGTGGGCCGACGGTCAGGCCGGGCTGATCCTGACCGGCAACGTGATGGTGGACGGCCGCGCGATGACGGGGCCGAACGGCGTCGTGCTCGAAAACGACGCGCATCTCGATCGTTTCCGCCGCTGGGCGCAGATCGCCCGCTCGAACGGCGCGCACGTGTGGATGCAGATCAATCACCCGGGGCGCCAGATGCAGGCGGCGCTCGGCCAGACGACGCTCGCGCCGTCGGCCGTGCCGCTCGCGCTCGGCGCGCTGTCGAAGCAGTTCCCGGTGCCGAAGGAGATGACGGCCGCCGACATCGCCGACGTGCAGCAGCGCTTCGTGCGCGCCGCGCAGCTCGCGGAGCAAAGCGGCTTCACCGGCGTGCAGGTGCATGCGGCGCACGGCTATCTGCTGAGCCAGTTCCTGTCGCCGCTGACGAACCGCCGGCAGGATCAATGGGGCGGCAGCATCGAGAATCGCGCGCGCCTGCTGCTCGATATCGTGAAGGCGGTGCGCGCGGCGGTGTCGCCGGCATTCGTCGTCGCGGTGAAGCTGAACTCGGCCGATTTCCAGCGCGGCGGTTTCAGCGCGGACGACGCGAAGCGCGTGGTCGAACTGCTGAATCCTCTCGGCGTCGATCTCGTCGAACTGTCGGGCGGCAGCTATGAAGTGCCGGCGATGCAGGGTGAGGCGCGCGACGGCCGCACGCTGGCGCGCGAAGCGTATTTCCTCGAATTCGCGCGCGACATCACCGCCGTCGCGCGGATGCCGCTGATGGTCACGGGCGGCATCCGGCGTCGTGCGGTGGCCGAGCAGGTGGTGAACAGCGGCGTGGCGATGGTCGGCATCGCGACCGCGCTGTCGATCGACCCGAACCTGCCGCGCGACTGGCGCGCCGGCAAGGACAGCGCGCCGGTGCTGCAGCCGATCCGCTGGAAGAACAAGGCGCTGGGCGCGCTGGCGAACATGGCCGTCGTCAAGTTCCAGCTCACGCGATTGAGCGAAGGGCGCCGCACGCATCCGCAGGTATCGCCGCTGCGCGCGCTGGTGCGGCAGCAACTGGCCGCGCAGTGCCAGACGCGGCGCTACCGGAAGTGGATGGCCGGGCGCGCGGCGGGCACGCGTGCATGATGCATCGACGCGCGCCGGCGATGCCGAAGGCTGACCGGCACGCCGCCGCGGCCGTGCCGCCTGGCACGTTGCGCGGCGGCCTGCGCGCTCAGAACCGGTAGTTCGCCAGCACCTCGACGCGCCGGTCGTTGCCGAGCAGATACTGCGTCTCGTTGTAGTACGCGGACTGCACGTAGCGGCGATTGAACACGTTGTACGCACGGGCGGTGATCGTCGTGTCCTTGCGCGGCTTCCACGCGAGGCCGAGGTCGACGGTCGTGTACGACGGCATCACGAGCTGGTTCGCGGTATCGGCGAATCGCTTGCCGACGTACTTGACGCCCGCTATGCCGGTCCAGTCCGGCGCGAAGCGCCAGCTCACCCACAGGTTCGCGAGCCGCTGCGGCACCGACACCGGCACGTTGCCTGCGCGCGACACGGTCGTGCCGCCGGACGACTGCTGGAAATCGTCGTATTTCGCGCGCAGGATCGACACGTTCGCATCGACGCGCCAGTCCTTCGCGATCTCCGCGCCGACCGTCGCCTCCAGCCCGCGCGACGACTGCTGGCCGACCTGGATCGACTGGTTCGGGTTCACCGGGTCGGCCGTCAGCAGGTTGCTCTTCACGATCCGGTACGCGGCGAGCGTCCATTCGGCCTTACCGTCGAGGAACGACTGCTTCACGCCGATCTCGATCTGCCGGCCGGTCGCGAGCGTGAAGTTCGCCTTCGACGCATTGAGCGACAGCAGCGAGCTGACCGGATCGGCCGCGACCGAATACTGGCCGTACACGGCGAGGCCGGGCCGCACGTCGTACACGGTGCCGATGCGCCAGCCGGTGTTCGCGAACACCTTCGTGAATGCGCCGCCGTTCACGAGATCGTCGCGGTTCACGCTCGCATGGTCGTAGCGCAGCCCGCCGATCACCGACCAGCGCGGCGTGATCTCGAGCCGGTTCTCCGCGAACAGCGCGTACTGGTTCGACTGGCTGCGGTACTTCGGAAACGTGCCGGCCGTGTTGATGAAACTGCCCGGATCGAAGTTGAACGGATCGACCGTCGACGTGCCCGCATACGGCGAATTGTTGTCGTGCTGGAATGTCGTGTGGTTGAACTCGACGCCCGCCGAAAACGTGTTGCGCATGCCGAGCAGCGCGCCGCCGACGGTGGCCGTCGTCACGTTGCCGTACTGTTCCTGGTCGTGAAAGATTTCCGTGTAGCTGCTGCGCCGCACTTGCGCGCTCGACGGCAGGTACGTGTAGTACTCCGCATCCTTCCAGTGACGGTTGCTCTTCATCCGGTACAGCGTGCTCGTCACGTTCAGGCTGTCGCTCGGCTGCCAGTTCGCCGAGACGGTGGCCCAGCTGTCGCGGAACGCGATGTCGGCGTCGCCGACGTTGTAGTTCTTCTTGTCGAGCGCGCGATCGCGCGCACCGTTGACGAGCGGCACGCCGAAATACTGCATCGGATGCATGAAGCCCTGCGCATACGACGCCGTCACGTACAGGTCGGGCGTCACGTCGTAGCGCAGCGCGCCGGACACCGACAGGTTGCGCGAATCGCCGCGGTCGACCCAGTTCGACGATCGGTTGCCGCTGATGTCGAAGCGGTACGACAGCTTGTCGTTGATCGCGCCGCCGCTGCCGAACGCGGCGCGTGCCGTGCCTTCGGTGCCGCCGCCGACTTGCAGTTCGTTGCGGATCGGCGTGCGCGTCGGCTTCTTCGGCACGATGTTGACCACGCCGCCGATTGCGCCTTCGCCGTAGATCACCGACGCGGGGCCGCGCAGCACGTCGATATGGTCGACCGACCACGTATCGAACGGGAACGTGACGCCGATCGCGCCGTACGGGCGCACGCCGTCGTAGAGCTGCGTGACCGACGACGCGCCGACGAAGCCGCGCGCGGCGAGCTCCGAGTTGCCGTTGCCGGGATGCGGCGACGCGCTGATACCGGCGGCGCGGCTCACGGCGTCGATGATCGAACTGTCGCCGCGCGTGTCGAGTGTCGCGCGGTTGATCTGCTCGACGCTCGCGGGCGTTTCGAGCGGCGACAGCCCGAGATGGCTGCCCGTGTCGAGCGGTTGCGTCAGGGCGGGCGCCTTCTGCGCGTCGACGCGAATCGGTGCGAGCATGGCGCCGGCGCCGTCGACACTGCGTTCCTGTGTTTGTGCCTGCCCGGCCGGCGACAGCGCCGCGAGCACGGCGGCGGGCAGCATCAATCTGAACTTCATTGTTTCGGTTTCCTTAGAATGGGGGAAGCGCTTGCGTCGATCACGCCGCGGCGCGCGCCGCGCGGCCGAACAGCAGCCGGTCGAGCAACCAGACCGCGACGATCGTCAGCCCCATCAACGGGAAGACGAGGCCGAGCAGCACGAGCCCGGCGAGCCAGCCGCGCATCGGCGGCGTGCCGCGTTCGCGCGACGGCGCGCCCAGCGTCCCGGCCGGGCGGCGCTTCCACCACATCACGGTGCCCGTGACGGCCATCGCGGCCAGCCCGAGCGACAGCACCGCGCAAATGATCTGGTTCGCGAGCCCGAAATAACGGCCCATGTGCAGCGACGTGCCGTACGACACCGCTTTCGATACCGCGCCGTAGTCGCCATAGCGGATGTCCTTCAAGACCGCGCCGCTGTATTGGTCGACGTAGATCGTGCGTTCGGCCTTCGGGTCGGCCGGAAAGTACGACGCGGTGAACACGCCGTCCGGGCCGGACGGCAGCGCGAGCGTGTAGCCGCTCGTCACGCCGAGCCCGGCGACGATCGCGATCGCGCGGGCCAGCGGCAGCGGCGCGGGTGTGGGCGTCGGCGCGGCCGGCGAATGCGGCACGGGCACGTTGCCGACCGCCCACGGCGTTTGCGGCAACGGCAGGTCGTCCATCACCATGCCCGGCATCGATTCGTCGGAATCGTGGTGATGGCCGGACGGCGCGGTGGCCTGCGCAGGCGCATGCGCGGCCGTCGCGGCGGCACCCGGACGCGTCGAGCGCATCGACGCGCCGCCCCACGCGCCTTCCGGCGCGCCGAGGTTCACTGTCGCGGCGAGCGCCTTGAAGTTCTTGCCCCACGAGCCCGACCACGGCAGCCCGGTCAGGATGAACGCGATCGTGCCGGCCGCGAGCCAGATGCCGGCCGTCGCATGAAGGCTCTTCCACAGCGGCCGGCCGCGCAGCGACAGGTCGGGCCGCAGCGCGCGCCCGACGCGTGCCGCGCCGCGCGGCCACCACAGCGCGATGCCGGTGCCGATCATCACGAAGGTCCAGCAGGCGGCGAGCTCCATCAGCAACTCGCCGGTCTTGCCGAGCAGCAGCTTGCGATGCAGCATCCGGTCGACCTGCATGAAGCGGTTCTCGACGCTCAGCGTGCCGAGTACGCTGCCGTCGTACGGGTTCACGTACACGCTCTCGCGGCTGCCGTCGCGCAACCGGAACACGTACTCGGCGCTGCGGTCCGGCGCGGTGGAGACCTGCACGGAAACCGCCGTGGCGTCGGCCGGCATCGCGGTGCGGGCGCGGGCGAGCAGCGTGTCGGCATCGAGCCGCGGCGTCGCGCGCGGTTCGACGACCAGCCGGTGCGGGTACAGCAGCGGCTCGATCTGCGGCTGGAAGCAATAGAGCGTGCCGGTGATCGCGAGGATCACGAGGAACGGCATCACGAACAGGCCGGCGTAGAAGTGCCAGCGCCAGAGCGTCCGGTAACCGGCGCTGGCGGAACGGGCGGGCGAGATGGCCCGATCGACGGTGGTCGACATGGTGTGAACTCCTCGGTTCGTCGAGCGGCGGGGCCGGCGCGGGCCGGCGGCCGTCAACGTGCGTCGCACCCGCGTGCGGGCATCGCCGCAGCAGGCGGCGCGGTGCGCTGCGCAAACGGGGCGCAGGGCGGCGTCGCCCGCGCGATGCGGGCAGGCGGGTGAACGCGTGAATCAGGTCGGGTGAAACGAACGGCGTGAACGCGCAGGCACGTCGACGTGCCTGCGCCACTGGGCGGAACGTTCAGCAGAACCGAGGAGGGGCGCGGGAGGGCGGGCGATCGTCGAATACCGATCGCACGAAAGGAAGACTGTCGAAGTGAACGCGAAAGCGTCGCGGCGGCGCCGCGGGAAACAGCAGCACCAGCAGCACGAACGATGCGATCGCGGTGAACAGCGCGGCGCCGAATGCGCACAGGCTGTCGCCGTTACCGGAAGACGCCGCCTTGTCGGCGTGCGCGTCGTGCTTCAGTGCATCGACGAGCGCCAGCGCATCGTTGGCCGGCGTGATCGGCGCGCTCGCGTCGAAGCGGGCGGCCAGCGCGGCGGCGGTGACGATCAGCGGGCCCTGGCCTGAACACAGCACCACCGAGCCCGCATCCGGACCGTCCGGATCGAGCATCACGGCGCCCGACATCAGCGCGCGGGACAGCAGCGTCACGAGGAGGAACCCCCACAGCCACTGTCGTGCGACGCCTGGCCGGAGCAGGAAGCGGCGAAGTGCGTTCATGGCGCGCGATTGTACCTCCGTTTGCGTGGAGGGGCAGGCGGGCCGTGCGTGTGGAGTGGGGCAAGTCAGGGGGAGCCAGGGGTGACGTCCCGTTCGCCGTCGGCCAGCAGATCGGCGCGATCGGCCGGCGACAGTCGCTTCATCATGCGCTCGGTGTCGTGATCGTAGCGGCGATCGTTCGATCGGGATGCTTCCGCGCGTTGCGACCGTATTGCTTCACGAAGAAGCCGAATTCGCCGGCGAGCCGGGATGTCCGGTTTCTATTTCTAACGCTCATGCGGCGAGGTTATCCGACATTCGCGCGAATCGCGCATGGCCGGCGTTGCCGCGACGGTCGTGCGCGGCGCCCGATCCCTTGCGTCCGCTCACACCGGATACGCATCGTCGACCTTCAGGTTCGCGAGCCGGAACAGCGTGCGCAGCGTCTGCGGATGGATGTCGCGGTGCGCGGCGAGCGACGTCAGCATGAAGTCGAGCACCTTCGCGTAGCGGAGCAGCACGAGGCAACGAGCAAGATCGGGCGTGCGGCCGCGCATGTCTTCGGCGAGCGTGACCATTTGCGTCGACAGCGTGCGCGCCATCTCGAGTTCCATCTGCTGTTTTTCGGTCCAGTCGGGCAGTGGCTGTTCGAGCACTTTCGCGAGGAAGAGCTGGAATGACGTATCGGACGAATTGGGCTGCGCATCCATGAAGAGCCTCGCTGCGTGTGCATATCGTACGGGCGTATCCGTGGGAGCGCCCGAGGGTGAAATCATGTCCGCGCGGTACCGGGCGCGGCTTCTGCCCGAACGGAATGCAGATTCCGTACCAGCCCCGCCGGACGATTGTTGAGCAATGTTGAGCCGTGATCCGGCGTCGGTCGGCGAGTCCCGCCGGGACTGGATCGCGCAGGCGATCGAGGAGGGCATCTACGGGCGGCAGGTAAGCGACGTCGGGCGCCTGACGCGGCGCGGCGACGCGAAATGCTTCACGGATGTAACGTAACGCGGGCGTCCGGCGCATCGCGCGCTCGTGCCGGCGAATGGCCGGAACGATGCGTGCCGCGCGGTGCGGCCATGCCCGCCGTGCGTTCGCCGACGTGAAACGGCTGCATGGAGCGCACGCCGCCGCATCGCGCGAACCGGCGGCGAACGCGCCAGTTGTTTCAAAACAGAGACGGTTCGGCGCGGCGATTGGTTGCATGGCCACGCAACTGGCCCAGCGATTGGCCGCGTAATTGTCCATGGGCAGACGGCGCGGGTTTGCCAACAATCTCCCGATCATCCCCGCGAGGTTCGCATGAACGTCCACACCTTCTTCTCGGCCAACCTGCTGCTCGCCTACACGGCCTATTTCATCGGCACGGCCAGCCCCGGGCCGAGCAATCTCGCGATCATGTCGGTCGCCGCGAACCAGGGCCGCAAGGCGGCGCTCGCATTCGCGCTCGGCGTGATTTCAGGGTCGATGTGCTGGGCGACGGTGGCGGCGCTCGGCATCTCGGCCGCGCTGCTCGCGTGGTCGAAGCTGCTGGTCGCGATCAAGGTGTTCGGCGGGCTGTACCTGCTGTGGCTCGCGTTCAAGTCGGGCCGCACGGCGCTGGCGGGGCCGCCGGCGGCAGCGGCGAACGCGGCGCGCGAGCAGCGGCTGTCGCGCTTCTACGTGCGCGGCGCGATGCTGCACCTGACCAATCCGAAGGCGATTCTCGTGTGGGTGTCGATCGTCGCGCTGTCGTCGAACGGCGCGGGCGGCGCGCATGGCGCCGTCGTGCCGGGCTGTCTGGCGATCGGCTGCCTGGTGTTCGGCGGCTATGCGCTGGTGTTCTCGATGGACGGGGCGCGCCGGTTGTATGTGCGCGGCCGGCGCGCGATGGAAGCGTGTCTGGCCGTCGTGTTCGGCGTGGCGGGCGTTCGGCTGCTGGTGACGAACGTCTAGCCCGCGCAGCGTGTGCCGGAAGCGCTCCGCCGCATTAGCGTGCGACGGAGGCTCCGGTATCAGTCAAGCCGGCTTCAGAAAATGAAGCCCGTATTGATGAACTTCGAGTGGTGATCCGACACGATCGAGTCGAGCAGCTGCTTGCTGCTGTCGGTCTGCTTCGCCGCGACCATCGAGCGGATCGAGAACGCGCGCAGCGCGTCGCTCACCGACAGCGTACCTTCCGCCGAATCCTTGCGTCCCGCGAACGGGAACACGTCGGGCCCGCGCTGGCACTGGCAGTTGATGTTCACGCGGCACACCTGGTTCACGAGCGGATCGACGAGCGCGCCGATCTGCGCCGGATCGGAACCGAAGATGCTGACCTGCTGGCCGTGCTCCGACGTCGTCACGTAGTCGAGCGCGGTTTCCACGTCGTCGAACGGCGCGACCGGAATGATCGGCCCGAACTGCTCCTCGCGGTACAGCTTCATCCCTTCGGACACCGGATACACGACGGCCGGGTAGAACAGCGTCTTGCTGAATTCGCCGCCCTGATGGTTGACGACCTGTGCGCCTTTCGCCTTCGCGTCATCGATCGCGTCGGTCATGTACGCGGTGCGATGCATGCCGGGCAGCGGCGTGATGCTGACGCCCTTTTCCCACGGCATGCCGATCTTCAACTGTTCGAGCGCGGCGGTGAAGCGCTTCAGGAATTCGTCGACGATCGAACGATGCACGAGCAGCATCTTCAGCGCGGTACAGCGCTGGCCGTTGAACGACAGCGCGCCGAGCAGGCACTCCTTCACGGTGAGGTCGAGATCGGCGTCGGGCAGCACGATCGCCGCGTTCTTCGCGTCGAGGCCGAGGATCGCGCGCAGCCGGTGCGACTTCGGGTGCTGCTTCTTCAGGTGATCGGCCACCTTGCTCGAGCCGATCAGCGCGAGCACGTTGATCTTGCCCGACGCGAGCATGTGCGGCACGACCACCGCGCCCGGCGCATAGATCGTGTTGATCACGCCCTTCGGGAACGCATCGCGGAACGCTTCCAGCAGCGGCTCGAACAGCAGCGTGCCGTACTGCGGCGGCTTGAACACCACGGTGTTGCCCATCAGCAGCGCGGGGATCAGCGTCGCGAAGGTTTCGTTCAGCGGATAGTTGTACGGGCCCATGCACAGCACGACGCCGAGCGGCGTGCGGCGGATCTGGCCGATCGTGCCTTCCGCGATCACGAAGCGCGAGTTCGCGTTGTCGAGCTCCTTCAGCGCGTCGATCGTCTGCGTCATGTACGTGACGGTGCGGTCGAATTCCTTCTGCGAATCGGCAAGGCTCTTGCCGATCTCCCACATGATCAGGTTCACGACGAGTTCGCGCTGCGCGACCATTCGCTTGATGAAGTCCTGCATGCACGCGATGCGCTGCTCGACCTTCATCGTCGGCCACTCGCCGCGGCCGGCGTCGTACGCGCGCACGGCGGCGTCGAGCGCCGCGTCGCTTTCCGTTTCGCCCATCACCGGGTAGCTGCCGATCTCGACCTGCTCGACGCTGCCGTCCGCCTGCCGCACGCACACGGGCGACAGCACGGTCTTGGTTGCGCCGTCCCACGGGCGCAATTCGCCGTCGACGAGCGACACGCGCTGGTGGATCGGCGAAGCCAGCCGGAATTCGGCGGGAATCTCTTGCAAGGCGGGAAACAGGTGCTGCAGGGAGGCGGAATCGGGCATGACGGTCTCGTTTGACGGGGTGTCCGGGAAGGACGGGCGATGCGAATCCTGAGCGGAATGATCCTCGATCCTGAATCGGCATCATGACGCGCACGCGGCTGCTCGTCACGCACGAACATGGCCGATTCAATGAATGGAACCAGTTCCATTTAAAAGGAACGCCGCAATGAATGCAACCTGGGTGCTATCGCGTCGAAATGACCGTAAGCATTTGGAAAGATTGTTGCCGAATCGCCGGTATAACAGCCATGGTGCAACCGCAAACGTTTTACTTCGGCTGAATTGAGCGGATAATGGCCCGACGCGGTGAGGAAAAAAATGCAGTGAACCTGAGAGCAGACGTAGTGAAGAACAGAAGAAGATCCGCCGCGCCGCCGATACGAGGTCGGCTGCCCGGAGCGCCGGGTCGGGGTTGCCCGGTCCGGCGCGCACCGGACATTCGCAGCGGGCCACACGCGTCGCTTCCCATCCTCGTCTTCCTGATTGCTTTCCCGTCCTGTCTTTAGAAGGTATCGCGCGAACATTGTGCGTGTGCGGTATTTCGTCGATCATGTCGGCGCGCGACAGCGCCACGAATACACACAACGATACTGAGAGCGTTCATGCGGTCGAGAACGAAAAAAGCCGCTACCGTGCTGGCACGGGGGGTGGCGTGCCTGTGCGCCGGAATGGCGTTGTCCAGTGCAAGCTACGCGCTGGAAGGCAAGGAATGGAAGCTGATGGTCGCCATGGGCGACTACGCGGCGGATAAAACCCCGCGGAACCTGGCGCGCGTCAGCGCGCTGCTCAAGCAGGGCGCGCGTCCGTATGACAAGACGGCGAAGCAGCGCTACGCGATGCCGGATGCCGAACTCACGCCGATGGGGCTGGCCGTCGTCAGCCAGGTGCCGGACGTCGTTGCACTGTTCATCGCGTCCGGCGTTGCGATCAACATGCCGATGTCGCCCAAGGGCTGGACGTTGCTGACGTACGCGATCAGCAACGCGACGCTCGGCGAACTCAAGCCCGACCAGCTCGAAACGATCCGCCTGCTGATCGGCGCGGGCGCGAACGTCAACGCGATCGCACCGAGCGGCGAGCCGCCGCTGGCGATGGCCGCGAATGCGTATACCCCGTCGCCCGAGCTCGTCCGGATGCTGTTGAAGTCTGGCGCCGATGCCCGCGCCACCGATCCGAATGGATACACGGTGCTGACCGGACGCGCGGCATCCGATCTCGACATCCTCAAGCTGCTGGTCGACGCCGGCGCCGATCCGTACGCGCATGCGAAGACCGGACAGACGCCGCTCAGCTTCGTGTGCGAGCGACGCTACGAACTGGACGGTCAGCCCGACCCGACCGCGGCCGAGCGCATCGCGATCCTGCATGAACCCGGCACGCCGATCGAGCCGCGGCTGGGCGAGCAACGCGTCCGCTGGGGCGAGACGCCGTTGCTGCGCGCGGCGATCGTGCACAACCCTGACTGCGTGAAGGCGCTTCTCGATGCCGGCGCGGATCCGGATGCGCCCGCGCTGATCGGCGCGGGTAAGGATGACGCCACCGGCAGCGTGCGCGAAGCGGTCGCGCGCGGCGCGAAGGCGACGCCCGACGTGTACGACCGCAGGGCCGTCGCGCTGATCGAAGCAGCCCCACGCAAATAACCGTCAGGCCGTGCACGTCGTGCGCCGTCGTGTTGCCCGTGGGGCGGACACGGGGCGCGTGCGTGCAGGGCCGTCGTGTTCCGCCGGCGCGCGAGCGCCAACTTTTTCAAAACACTGTTCAACCACGGAGAAACCACGCAATGAAACGAATCGCACTTGCCGCCCTCGCGCTGACGATCGTCTCGGGCGCCATGGCCGCGAAAGGCGAGCTCAAGGTATCGGCCGCGCAGATGATCGAGGCCTATACGGGTTCGGGCGGCGACAAGTATTTCGACCAGCCGGTCGCGCTGACGGGCACGCTGCTCGGTCTCGAGAAGGGCTTCACAGGCAAGACGCTCGCGGAGATCGGCGAAGACGTGGATGCCGATCAGGCGGTGCGCGCGTCGTTCGTCGATGCGGCGGCCGAACAGAAGGCGCAGCGGCTGGTCGGCAAGCGCGTCACGCTGCATTGCGTGGGCGACTTTGCATCGGGGATCGCGACCGTTCGCGATTGCCGCCTGAAGTAAGACCCGGCGTCGACGGGCCGCGCCGGCCCGTCGACGCGCCGGCGGGATGTCGCAATGGCTCGCGTCATTCGACGTCCTCGTCGTCTTCCTCATCGGCCTCTTCGTATCGCACTCCGGCGCCGCATACGCGCTCGCCAGGTCGGCTTGCCGTCGTGGATCGCGCCCGAAGTGCATGTCCTCGAACGACGCATCCCAAGCAGCCCTTCGATCCATACGGTCATAACACACCGCGCCCGCTCAATTTCTTTCTATTTCTTTACGAAATCCGCGCGTCGATGCGCAAAACTGAAAGTTATTCGTCAGGAATCCGCAGTGTTAGCCGGAGGTACGTTGCACGAAGGCGACATGTTGGAAATTGATTAATAACGCGAATCATTCTCGTTTAATATTTCGCTCCATTACGAGCCGTGACGCGTCGCAACGGCGTTTTCGTGCCGGGCATGCCGGCCGGGGCGACGAGGCGATTCTCTGTGCGCCGTCCGTTGTGCGTAGACACGCGTTCGCCTGTCGAGTCGCCGGCTGATGACCTTGCGTCGGCCGCACGCGTTTGCGCTCACCATTTTCCCTCTGCCTTTACTTCAACGATGAAATTCAACAAGAGCGCGTGCCACGTCCTTCTGATCGCCTCGTCGCTTGCCGGCACACGCGCCGCCTGCGCGCAGGCGGCCGACGCCGCGGCGACCCTGCCCGCGATTTCCGTCAACGCGGCCGCCGAGCATGCGTCGTACGACGGCGGCCATTCGCGCGCGGCGACCAAGACCGACATGTCGCTGATGGACGTGCCGCAGACCGTGAACGTCGTGCCGCACGCGGTGATCGAGGATCAGAACGCGACGTCGCTGCAGGACGCGTTGCGCAACGTGCCGGGCGTCGGCTTCTCGGTCGGCGACGGTCAGCGCGACCAGATCACGATCCGCGGCTTCAACAGCATCACGGACCAGTACGTCGACGGCATTCGCGACGACGCGCTGTACTACCGCGACCTGTCGAACGTCGATCGCGTCGAGGTGTTGAAGGGGCCGGCGGCCGTGCTGTACGGACGCGGCTCGGCGGGCGGCATCGTGAATCGCGTGCTGAAGCGGCCGCTCGCGAACCCGGTGAACGACGTGGGCGTGACGCTCGGCACGCGCGGCGAGCGGCGCGGCGAATTCGACCTCGGCTGGAATGCGAACGACGCGGCGCGCTTTCGCATGACCGGCGCGGCCGAGAATTCGAACAGCTTCCGCGACCAGTTCCAGCTCAACCGGCAGGCGATCGCGCCGTCCGCGCAGTTCAAGCTCGACCGCGACACGGTACTGAACGTCGAATTCGACTACCTGCACGACCGCCGCACGTCCGACCAGGGGATCCCCGCGTATCGCGGCCGGCCGGTCGACGTGCCGATCAACACGTACTACGGGTCGGCCGACGGGGTGAACAGTTCGTACAACGACGTCTCCGCGAAAAGCGCGACGGTGTCGCTCGATCATCGCTTCAACGATTCGCTGTCGTTCCACGGCGCGATCCGCGCGTACGACTTCTCGCTCGAGCGGAAGAACTACGTGACGTACGAGCCGATCAAGACCGCCGCGCACCCGGTCGTCACGCTCGACCAGTCGACGCGCCAGCGCACCGATCACGGCATCGACGGGCTGTTCGAACTCACGCAGAAGACGTCGCTGTTCGGCATGCGCCACGAGCTGCTGTACGGGCTCGAACTGTCGCAGCAGCAGAAGTTCGACACGATCTACAGCGTGTCGAAGGTCGCGACCTACGATCTCTTCAATCCGCAGCCGGTCGTCCTGCCCGGCGTGCCGACCGGCACGCGTGCGAAGACGAACGCGTCGACCGTGGTCGGGCTCGCGGGCGTCTACGCGCAGGACCTGATCTCGCTGACCGAACACTGGAAGGTGCTTGCCGGCCTGCGCTTCGACTACCTGAACCAGATCCGCCACGACTACACGTCGTCGAACGTCAATCTCGACCGCACCGACCATGCGTGGAGCCCGCGCGTCGGCCTGATCTACGAACCGCTCGACTGGCTGACGCTGTACGGGTCGTTCAGCCAGTCGTTCTCGCCGCTGGCCGACACGCTGATCAGTTCCGGCGCGTTTACGAACGGCGCCGCGCTTGCGCCGCAGAAGACCACCGCGTATGAAGTCGGCTCACGCTTCGACCTCGGCGGCAAGGCGACGGCCAGCGTCGCGCTGTTCGACATGCGCCAGACCAACCAGCAGATCGGCGACCCGGCGAATCCCGGCTATGCGCTGCCGATCGGTACCCAGCACGTACGCGGAATGGAGCTCGGTTTCACCGGCGAGATCGCGCCTAAGTGGTCGGTGTATGCGGGTTACGCGTACCTGAACGGTACGGTGGACGGCTCCGCGCAATCGACGGCGGCCGGCCTCGCGGTATCGAGCAATACGCCGGGGCTGATGCCGCGCCACAGCGCGAACCTGTGGCTCAAGCGCGAGCTGCCGTACGGCTTCTATGCGGCGGCCGGCATGCAGTTCCAGTCGGCGCGCTACACGTCGGCGAGCGATCTCGTCACGCTGCCGTCGTTCACGGTGTTCAACCTGGGCGCCGGCTATCGCAGCAAGAAGGTCGACGTGACGCTCACGCTCGACAACCTGTTCAATCGCCGCTACTTCATCGCCGCGCACGGCAACGCGGACCTGTACAACATGCCCGGCGATCCGCGCACGCTGACCGCCACGGTGAAGTGGCACATGTAACGCACGCGGTGCGCGACGATGCGGGGCTTCCTCACGATGCCTCGCACTCGAGCGCCCATGATCCGGCTCGCGCTTGATGTGTCGAGCATGAGCGGTCGCGCCCGCGCGCTGCTGGTGAAGATTCTTTCGGCCGGCGTGCCGGCGCGGCACGCATCCGGCGCCACCGCGTCATGACACCGGTGCGACCGCGCCGTTACTCGACGTCTTCGTCATCCTCTTCATCGGCGTCTTGCACGTCGCGTTCCGGCGCTGCATACGCGCTCGCCTGTTCGAGCAGCCAGCCGCGGAACGATTCCAGCGGCTTGCTGTGGCTGAACTCGGTCGGATACACGAGGTAGTACGCCGAATCGCCGACGGTTGCCGCGTCGCACGGCACGACGAGCCCGAGCTGCTGCAACTGTTCCTCGACGAAGAACTTCGGCACGAGCGCGACGCCGAGCCCGGCCGCGGCCGCGCTGATCAGCATCGTATGCAGTTCGTAGCGCACGCCCTGCATCGTGCGGATGTCCTCGACGCCGTGCGTCTCGAACCACTGCGCCCACGCGCCGGGGCGCGTCGTCGAGTGCAGCAGCGGATACGCGAGCAGATCCTCGACGCGCTCGACCGGCCCGTTCAGCAGCGCGGGCGAGCAGATCGGCACGACTTCCTCGCCGAACAGGTAGTCGGACGACGTGCCGGGCCAGGTCGGCTTGCCGTAGTGGATCGCGGCTTCGAAGTGCGTGTCCTCGAACGAGAACAGGTCGGTGCGGCTGCCCATGTTCACGCGCACGTCGGGCGTGCGGTCGTAGAAGCTCTTGATGCGCGGGATCAGCCAGTGCGACGCGAAGGTCGGCAGCACCGCGAGTTCCAGGTAGCCGCCGCCGCTGCCGTGCGCGATGATCGACAGCGTGTCGCGGTCGAGCGTTTCGAGCGCGCGCCGCACCTGCGTGCCGTACAGCTTGCCGGCGCGCGTCAGCACGACGCGCTGCTTCACGCGCGCGAACAGCCGCACGCCGAGGCTCGCCTCCAGCGTCGCGATCTGCCGCGACACGGCGCTTTCGGTCAGGAACAGCTCCTTGGCCGCGTGCGTGAAGCTCTCGTGGCGGGCGGCGGCTTCGAAAGCCACGAGCGCGCCCATGTTGGGGATCTTGAATTTGCGCATGATGCTCGATTCGTCTGACGAACGGACCCGCACGCCGCCGGGGTGAAGCGCCAGCGAAGCGCGGCTGATAATTCCAAAAACTCATCACGTATCAATTTAATCTCGCTTTACGCCCCGCTGCAACCCTTTGAATAATGCTTGCCATGCAAGGCTTGGCGCCCGTGGGCGGCCGGCCGACGAGTGGCCGGCACGTTTGCCGGCGAGTCCCCGAGACGAGAATCCTGATGCGCAATCCGAATATCGACAGCTTGCTGACCAAGCTGCTGGGACAGGCGAAGACCGACGCCCTGTTCTCGACCCTGAACATGCCGGCCATCCTCGAAGAATGGGAAGACGGCGTCGTGACCCGCGCGGAAATTGCGCAGGCGATGAACATGGCGCTGTTCGAAGGGCTGCTCGAGCGTTCGGCGAACGGCCGCGCGTACACGGCCGAGGCGATCGAAAACGGTGGCTCGGTCTATTTCGACCACGGCGCGCTGCGCACGGTGCGCTGGCCGCACACGGGCGCACTGCCGCCGGGCGAGGCGGCGTTCACGCGCATCCTGCGTCCGCTCGGCTTCCGCCTGAACGGCCGCTACCCGCTCGACAAGCTCGGCATGACCGGCCGCGCGTATGCGCATGAAGACGCGCCGGACGAAATCGCGCAGTTCTTCGTGAGCGAACTGCATCCGGAGCGCTTCTCGAAGGAATTCCAGCAGGCCGTGACGAACGTGGTCGGCGCGTCGCGCGACCCGCTGTCGCCGGCGGCCGTCGCGCGGCTGTGGGAAGTCGAGCGCGAAGGCTGGCTGTCGCTCGAAGACGCCCATGCGCTGCTGCCGGAAATCGTCGGCGCGTTCGCGCGCCAGCACGACGTGCCGAACGAGCTCGACTACGAGACGCTGCTGATGGAATCGGCGGAAATGGCGTGGATCGCGACCGAGGGCAACGCGTTCAATCACGCGACCGACCGCGTCGCCGACGTGTTCAAGCTGTCCGACGACGAGAAGGCGAAGGGGCGGCCGATGAAGCCCGAAGTCGAACGCTCGCGCTCGGGCCGCGTGTTCCAGACGGCCTATCGCGCGGATACCGTCGAGCGCGAGTTCCGCACCCGCGACGGCGGCACGGTGAAGCGCAACGTGCCGGGTTCGTTCTACGAGTTCATCACGCGCAAGCGCACGTTCGACCAGGCGGCGCGCCGCTGGGTGACCGACCTGCGCTTCGATGCGGGCAACGCGCAGGGCATCTTCAAGATGACGGCGAACGCGGCGAAGTAAGCGCGGCGCGTCACGCACCGCACGCAAAAGAGAAGGGCCGGCGGCTGGTTTCAGCCGTCGGCCCGTTTTCATTGACGACGCGTCGTGCGCGTCAGAAGAGGTGCGTGACCAGAAAAAACAGCACCAGCAGCCCGATCGGTACGCCGAGCAGCCATGCGATCAGATATTTGCCCATGTCGTGGTCCTCCTCGTGGCCGCGACGCGGTGCGCGTCGCGGCGGGGTGAGACGACTGGCGCGTTACAGCTCGCGGTCGAACTCCTTCAACTGCTTCTCGGCTTCGTCGCGGGCGATCCCGTAACGCTCCTGGATCTTGCCGGCCAGATAATCGCGATTGCCTTCCGCGACCTGGAGGTCGTCGTCGGTCAGCTTGCCCCACTTGGCCTTCAGCTTGCCGGTGAGCTGCTTCCACTGGCCCTTGATCTTGTCTTCGTTCATGGTGTGCTCCTTTCGTAAGGGGAGAAAAGTGCGGCGCTCGGCCGCGGGGTAGCTCAGGCCTTCGCCTTCAGGCCGGATGCGTCGACGTGCTTCACGCCCTTGATCGCGCGGGTCACGGCAACGGCCTTCTTCACGGCGACCTTCGTCGGCAGCACGCCCGTCAGCGTGACGACGCCGTCCACCGTCTTCACGCTGATGTCGGTGCTCTTCACGCCGTCGGTGGTTGCGAGCTCACCTTTCACCTTGGTCGTGATCCACGTGTCGGTGACAGGCTGATTCGATTCGCTCGCCATGCCGCTGTCGGTCGACGAGGCCTGGGCATGCGCGTTCGTGAGCGGCGCGGCGGAAAGCAGGAAGGCCGCGCTGACGGCGAGCAGGGTCGAAAGGTGCGAGGTCTTGTTCATTGATGTTCTCCTTCGATTGGCGGGTTGAATCAATCAGTCGGGGAGCACGGCGCGTTCCCGTGCGGTGCCCGCGCGTTCAGCGCGCGATCGGCGTGTCGTAGCCGGGCTCGCGCGGCGGCATGTCCGGGCGCAGTACGTCGGGCGGCAGCGGTACCGGCGGGTCGGTGCCGGGCGCCGGTTCGGGCGGATGGTCCGGGGGCGGTTCGGGCCGCGTCGGATCGGGTGTCTGATGCAATTTCATCCGTGTGTCCTCCCTCTGCGGTATGAAAGGGCAGCGCATGAGCGCCGATGCAGTACCAGCGTACCGACGCGAACGCGAGCGGACATCGCGCAAATTCACCGGATCGGTTAGTGCGTTTGCACTGGGGGACGGAACAGACGGTGGGCAGGGACATGCACCACGACCCGGGCAACGCGGCGCGACAGGCGCGCTGGCCGCACCGCACCATTCGGCGGGGCACCGCACGATCACGGGCGGCGTGCGAATGTACTATTCGAGATAGTGCATTCGCGCGTGTCGCGCCGTTGCGCGGCACGCGATCATCGCCGCACGCGCCGGCCGGGGCATGTCGCTGCAACGGGCGCTCGGCCGGCGCTCATGTTGATCGCTCATGTTGACGAGAAGGGACAACGATTCGATGAACGAACCAGTAGACGAACAGGCGCTCAAGTCGCATACCGACCGGCGCCAGCTGCACCAGATCATCGCGGGGCTGACCGAGGGCGTGATCCTGATCGAGCCGGACCAGCGGATCGTCTGGGCGAACGAGGCCGCGCTCGCGATGCATGGCGTGACCGAGCTGAAGGCGCTCGGCGCGGACGTCACCGAATACCGCGAGCGATTCCGGCTGCGTTACCGGAACAATCATCCGGTGCGCGACGGCCACTATCCGATGGATCGCGTGATTGCGGGCGAGGAATTCAGCGACGTGACGGTTGAAGTCGAATCGGCCGCCGACGAGTCGGTGAGCTGGGTGCACCGCATCCGCAGCCTGGTGCTGACGAACGCGGCCGGCGCGCCCGACTGCCTGGCGCTCGTGCTGCACGACGCGACCGAATGGGCGAGCGCCGAGGAACGCTTCGAGCGAACCTTCAACGCGAATCCGGCGCCGGCCGTGATCTGCCGGCTCGACGACTTGCGCTACGTGAAGGTCAACCAGGGCTTTCTCGACATGACGGGCCACGCGCGCGACGACGTGCTCGGCCGCTCGGTGTACGAGATCGACGTGCTCGAACAGGCCGAGCGGCGCGAGCTGGCGATCGAGCGGCTCGGCGAAGGCGCGACGATCCCGCAGATGGAGGCCGTGCTCAAGCTGGCCGACGGCAGCACCAAGGCGGTGGTGGTCGCCGGGCAGCCGATCGACATGAACGGCGAGGCATGCATGCTGTTCACGTTCATGGATCTCGAGCCGCGCAAGCAGGCCGAGCGCGCGCTGATGCAAAGCGAGGAACGCTTCGCGACGGCCTTCCGGATGGCGCCGGTCGCGATGGCGATCGTCACGGCCGACCGTTTCGAGCTACTCGACGTGAACGACGGGTTTGCCGCGATGACGGGCCATGCGCAGGCCGATCTCCTTGGTAAATCCGCGGACGAGATCGGGCTGTGGGCCGAACGCGGCGCGTGGTCGCGTATCGAAGGCCGGCTCGCGGGCGACGGTCACGTGCGCAACGTGGACGTGCAGATTCGCACGCGCGACGGCGACGTGCGCGATTGCGTCGTGTCGGCCGACCCCGTCGCGATTCACGGGCGCGATTGCCTGCTGGTCGCGCTGCTCGACATCAGCGACCGCAAGCGTACCGAGATGGAGCTCGTCTATGCGATCGAGACGGCGATGCAGGACGCGTCGTGGTTCAGCCGCACGCTGATCGAGAAGCTCGCGAACGTGCGGCGCGCGAATGCGCCGGATGCGGGCGCGCAGCTGTCCGACCTGACCGCGCGCGAGCGCGACGTGTTCGACCTGCTGTGCCACGGTCTGGCCGACAAGGAAATCGCCGGCCGCCTCGGGCTGGCGCCGAACACCGTACGCAATCACGTCGCGACGATCTACGCGAAGCTCGACGTGCACAGTCGCGGCGAGGCGATCGTGTGGGCGCGCGAGCGCGGGATCGTCGGCGCGGCCGAAGCGAACGGCGCGCGCGGCGACAAGGGCGGCGCGAAGGGCAAGG